>NZ_JBHUFP010000015.1:0-47428 GCF_042681465.1 Pasteurella oralis | reverse complement strand
GCTCCAAATATCATTATCTTATAGATAAGCCCGAGTGGTGAAATCGGTAGACACAAGGGATTTAAAATCCCTCGCTTTTCGAAGCGTGCCAGTTCAAGTCTGGCTTCGGGCACCATTTTATATTTTTTCATTTCTTTTTTATTTTAATATTTATTTTTAGGATTGTTTAGTTGATGTTACGCTAGATGCATTTCTTTTTAGGTAATGCTTTTAGGGTTGTTGTTATCTATTTAAACTGTGAGAATATTGAAATTTGAAGTAGTATTATTTTCATTCTGCTAAAACATCCTTCCTTATATTATGGTTTCCTTGTATCTCATCGGACCAGTTGTCTGTATTTGTTTTTTTATTTCCGTTAATCAAAAAAAGTGATTAAAATCTCCTAAGATTATTTAGTGATTAAAATAGTTTTCTTAATGCGATCTTGGTAGTCGCTAAATAACATAGACTCTCATATTGAGAGATTATTTAACATTTAATATTTAATTTAAACTTAGGAGCATATCAAAATGTTTAGTAAATTAACTCAAGCTTATATCACTGTGACTGAATCGATTCGTAACTTCAAAAAAGATGAGCGTGGTGTAACTGCAATCGAATACGGTCTAATCGCTGTTGCTGTTGCAGTATTAATCGTAGCTGTATTCTATGGTCAGGATGGTTTTATTAAAAACCTTCAATCAAAATTTAATTCTTTAACATCAACAGTTAAAAGTGCTAGTTTATAATTAAGTTATAAATTTGTTAGGCTAACTTCCTGTTATTAGTAGATGGTATGCAGGTAAGTTAGCCTTCATAGCTAAGTAATTTAATATTAGTATCTAAAGAATGAACCGTCTATTTAAGTTCAAAGAATGCCAGAGTGGTATTACATCAATTGAATATGGGTTAATTGGTGTTGTTGTGGCTGTTTTTATAGTAAGTGTTTTATATGGAAATAACAATTTTATTTCTGCTTTGCAAGAAAAGTTTAGTCTGCTTGCTTCTACAGTTATAAGTGCAATATTAACTAGTTAGGGAGTGAAGTTTGGAAATAATGAATGGACTTATTATTTTACTTGAATCTATCACAATTCTATTACTAATAGTTCTGTCATGGACAGATATTAAGCTAAGGATTATTAGTAATAGAATTGTATTTTTATTATTAGTAGTGGTGTTACCACTAGCTTGGTTAAAGCATGGACAGATTAATATTGTACCTGCTCTATGGGTGTTATTAATTGGCTTTATTTTGTTTACCTTTCACATTATAGGCGCTGGAGATATTAAACTCACTTCAGTATTGATGTTAGCTTTACCTAATGAACAAATAATTTATTTCTTCTTTTTTACTGCATTTTCTGGATTAGCTTTAATTATAATCGGTTTACTTTTTTTTCGAGCTTCGATCAGGAAAAATGCATTGCCTTATGGCGTGGCGATCAGTTTAGGATTTATAATCAATCTATTGCTATTTAGTATTTAATTGATTGTTAAAATCATGTAAAAAATAAATAAACAAACATAACTATATAAATAATTTAAGGGGTAATAATGAATTATAGAATGTTATTTATCATTTCTCTTCTGACTCTTGTTGTTGGTATTGGAGGGATTTTATTTTTGCCAACTGGCGATACAAACGCCATTAATGAATCTGGTGAATCTATAGTGACAGAACAGAAACCAGAAAAATTAATTGTAATTGCAGAATTAAAGCGTGATATTAATTCTGGTACTTTATTGCAAGTGGAAGATTATTCGTTAAGTGAAATTACAGTGACAGAAGATAATCCACTTGTAAATAATGATTTAACAGATGTGTTATCTCTTTCAAATGCAAAAAGTTTACAAGGTCATTTAGTTTCTCAAAATCTTAAGTCTGGTTCTTTACTTTCTAAATCTGTTGTTATTTCTCCAAATGATCCAAAGTTCTTATTGACTAGTTTAGATCCTAAACAAGAAATCGCATTTAGAGTTTATCTAAAACCAACGGAGCGTTATATTTTGGATACAATACAAACAGGGGATTATGTTTCCGTATATAATCAGAAAATAACCAATCGTTCACGTGAAGATAGTACTGAGAGATATATATTACTTAAACTTATTAATAAGCTCTTAGTTTTACAAGTAAAAGAATTCCAAACTATTGATGAAAATAATGAAGTAATTAAGAAAGATGAATTAGAAGATGAATATATTGGGTATATTAATCTTAAAGTGAATCCTGAGCAGGCTAAACTATTTTATTCACTTGAGAAGGGATCTCAATTGATTATATTGCCTGCTACTAATCAAGTAGAAAGTACAAACAACAAAGGTCTATTTATTAGAAAATTAAGAGGTAACGAATAATGGAAGATAAAAAAATAAAAAAGAGATTGCTTTCTGCATTATATATTGGATTTGGGGCATTTTTCTCATTAAGTACTTTTGCTCAGACGTTCAATTTAGAACAAGGAGGTACAAAATTAATTCGTACAGAGCAAAAAATTGATACTATTTTTGTTTCTTCACCTTCTGTCGCTGATTATGAAATTTTAGATGACAACAGTTTTATTATTTATGCAAAAGAAGAAGGTCGTGCAGAAGTGACAGCATTTGGTGAAGATGGTAAGCCTTTGACAACAGATTTAATTAATGTGAATTCTATTATTAGTAATATTAATGATATTGCCGATACAAATAGACAAATTAAAGCGCGTTTTCCTAATTCCAATCTTTCTGTCAAAAAAGTAGGACAAGCTTATGTGATAGAAGGTAAGGCTTTAACTCAAGAGGAGAGTGATGAAGCTCATCGTATTGTCGGTGAAGCCTTAGGTAAAGGTAAAAAAGTGACAGAAACAACATTTAGCAGAGGAGATGGTGCAAGTGAATATGTCCCTTTCTTGGATAAATATCAATTTGATGGAGTAATCAATAATGCTAATGTTAGAGATACTACTCAAATTAATGTGAAGCTTTCTGTTGCCGAAGTAAATAAAAAACTGACTGAAGCATTAGGTATTAATTGGGGGCGTATTGTTGGTGTTCACAATGGGACTCTATTAGGTGGTAGCTGGTCTGGAAGTGGTGGATTTGATGGTTCAAATTCAATTTTACGTTTAGATGCGACTGGAGTTTCTGCATTCCTCAATGCATTGGATAATCAAAGTAGTGGTAAGGTTTTGGCAGAACCAACTATTTCATTGTTATCTGGTGAAACCGCAGATATTTTAGTCGGTGGAGAGATTCCGTTTGCACAAAAAGATAAAGAAGGAAGTGCGAATATTATTTATAAAGAATTTGGTGTTAAGCTGGTTGTTGGTGCTAAAGTGCAAAAAAATGATCGCATTCGTTTAGCGTTAGATCAAAGTGTAAGTAGTATTGCTGGTAGTTATTCTTATGAAAATGTTGGTAATGTACCATTTTTTAATACACGTCGAGCGAAATCGATTTTTGAAGTAGCAAACGGAGAAAGCTTTATTATTGGTGGTTTATTTAGTTCTCAAGATGTTGAAGGAATTAATAAAGTGCCTCTTTTAGGTGATATTCCTATTTTAGGCTCTTTCTTCCGTAATGCTAAAACTGATAGAGAGGATAAAGAGCTAGTGATTGTAGCAACTGTGAATATTGTTAAGCCTGTTCAGGAAAGTGAAATTGTATATCCTACTTTTGAACAGACAGGAACAATGGAACGTTTCTTTAATTTAACACCAATTAAGAATGTATATCATAAGACATTAAGCTCTAATTTCTTGAGAAATGGGGGATTTATTCAATGAAAAAATTAGTTATTGGCTTAGCTTTTTTCATGACATTGGCTTCGACACAGCTCATGGCTTTTTCAAAAGATGAATTAGTTGATAATGTAAAGTTGGCTCAGCCAAACCAGCTAGATCAATTTAGCCAAACTCAACTAGTTAATCGTTATATTTTGTCTGAGTATTCAGATGTTGCTTATCATAATATTATTCGCTCAGTAGTTCGTGATTTAGGTAGTGATAATAGTAAACGCGTTCATATTATTTGGAATGATAAGCAATCGAAGCAAAATGCTGCGAAAATTCGTAATTTTTTAATTAAAAAAGGCATTGAAGCTAAATATATTAAGGTTATGCATAGTCAATATAAACGAGCAGTTTACCCACTTTATATAGAAGTGGCAAAAATTGGTTCTAAAAAGACACGTTGTGTAGTTGATACAGCGGAAGATATGATGAGTTGGGATGGAATTAATCCTTGTGCAACAAAAAGTAACCATCGTATACAGTTAAAGCATTAATATAGAAGGGGTTACTTTATGTTATTACTTGATAAAGAAAATATTACAGTTGACAGTGCCCGAAAGATTATAGTTGTTTCAGGGCAAGAACATATTCAAAATGATATTGCCCAGATTTTACGTACTCGTGGCTTAGAAAATTTAGAGATTATTAATAGTGATTTCTTTTTATCATCTGATTTGGCTTTTGCAGCCGAAGAAACATTAGGTGTCATTGTTGATATTGGGGCTGAAACCGATATTAAAGTTATTTCTGAAAATATTTATAGTGTAGTACCTCAAAACGTATGGTGCTGTGTTATTGGACAAAGTGATTCTATTTCTTTAGCACAAAAATTACTTGATGAAGGTATTCTTTATTTTCATTCTGATACACAGTTAAGCCAAATGGCGGAAAAAATTGTATCCGGTGTGAATATTCCACTTGTCCGCCATACTGTAAAAATTGCAGTATTAAGTTGTAAAGGTGGTTCAGGTTCAAGTTTAATTAGTTCGCATTTGGCAAATGAAATTGTTTTAAACAAAAAAGTACCAGTTTTATTAGCACAGGGACCAAATGGCTCTCAAGATTTAGATCTCTCTTTTGATAAAAAGTTACAAGGCGATATTGTGGAGTATATGCCTAATCTGGATTTATTCAGTGGAGATCCATCTCGTTTACCGACTTCTACAACTGATAAATATAACTTCATTATCTATGATCAGCCTATTTTTAATGTTAATAAAGATGACTTTGTTGAATTTTTAGAATATAGCAATAGTTTTATTTTAGTTGTTGAACGTAGTATTGTTGCATTACGAGTTGCTAAACAATTTTTAGATGAGTGTGAACGAGTAAGAAGTTCGACTGGTAAGCCAATTCGTACTTTTATATGTATATCTGATAATAGTCAAGAAACTTCTAAACTAATGGCTACTAATGATATAGAGGCTTTATTGAAATCACCTGTTGATATAGTGATTCCATTTTTGAAAAAAACAGATGCAAAAACAATTTTAGATGTCGATTTAGGACGTATTGGTAAGAAAGAAATTAATGCGTTAATGATGAAAGTGATTGGTGCAGTATCTCGTTCTAAACAAAAGAAAGAGAAACAAGGTTTATTTTTATCGCTACGAAAAGGCATAATGGGTAATAAATAAGAAGATCATAATATATGTTGACTAGAGAACAGCAGGTTTTTTTTAGAAATGAACTATTAAGTAACCTAGATATTGAAAAGATTGATGAAGTTCAAAGTGAAAGGGCTAAGCTTGTAGATGAATTAGTTCAAGTTGTTTATCGAGTTGCTGGTAAAGGGAATGTATATATTACATCAGCAGACGCTTTGTTTATGGCTGAGAATATAGCTGATGAAATTGGTGGTTATGGACCTATTAGAGAACTCATGGAAGATGAGACAGTCAATGATATTTTAGTTAATGGTCCTGATGATGTTTGGGTTGAAAGAGCGGGTATTTTAGAAAAAACAGATAAAGTTTTTATTAGCAATGAGCAGTTAACTGATATTGCAAAACGATTGGTTGCAAGAGTTGGACGTCGTATTGATGATGGAAGTCCGCTAGTTGACTCTCGATTACCGGATGGTAGCCGTTTGAATGTGGTAATTGCCCCTATTGCTTTAGATGGGACTTCAATTTCTATCCGTAAATTTAGTAAATCCAAAAAGTCATTACAAGAGCTTGTTAATTTTGGTTCAATGACACGCGAAATGGCTAACTTTCTAATTATTGCTGCAAGATCGCGTGTTAATATTATCGTTTCTGGTGGTACGGGTTCTGGTAAAACAACATTACTAAATGCATTATCGAATTATATTTCACCGCAGGAACGTGTAATTACATTAGAAGATACTGCTGAGTTACGTTTAGAGCAACCACATGTTGTACGTTTAGAGACTCGATTAGCTGGTGTAGAACGTACTGGTGAAATTACAATGCAGGATCTTGTCATTAATGCGTTACGTATGCGTCCAGAGCGTATTATTGTTGGTGAGTGTCGTGGCGGAGAAGCATTCCAAATGTTGCAAGCTATGAATACTGGACATGATGGGTCAATGTCTACTCTGCATGCTAATAGCCCGCGTGATGCTACGGCTCGTTTAGAAAGTATGGTAATGATGTCAAATGCATCTTTACCACTTGAAGCAATTCGCCGCAATATTGCTTCTGCTGTAAATATTATTGTGCAAGCTTCTCGTTTGAATGATGGTTCAAGAAAAATAATGAATATTACTGAGTTAATGGGAATGGAGAATGGTCAAATTGTAATGCAAGATATTTTCTCTTATCAGCCGAGTAAATATAGAGATGAAAATGGAAAGATTACAGGAGAATTTATTTCTCATGGTTTATTAACTCGCTCTATTGTATATCAAAATGCGCAGGTTTTTAATTTAAGTGCTGAACTACAAAGTATTTTTGAGGGAAATTAAATGGTCCTAATGTATTATTTGATTTTTGCTTTCGGTCTCGTTTTGTTTCTATATACTGCGACAGGTTGGAGGACAACAAGGAAAAAAATACAGTCTCATGATACTTCTCCAAATAGAAGTGTTGATACGATAGTAGGAATTAAGAGAAAAATTTTTTTATGGCAATATTATTTTATTGGTGGTGATAGAAAAAAATTGTCAAAAAATATTCTTATTAGTGTTGCAGTTTTCCTTGTTTTGTTTTTTGTTAATATTGCTTATATTCGTCTTGAAAGATGGGTATTCATGTGTATTTTTATTTTATTATTTATTATTTTTGTATGGAAATTTGGGCAATACCGCAATCAAAAAATGTTTAGTGCAATGTTTCCTGAAGTCATCCAAATAATGAATGCCGCAGCTACTGGTGGAGCTGGTTTGCTGCAAGCATTAGAACGATGTGGAAAAGATTTAACAGGACAGTTAGGCGAAGAATTTAAAAGTATACATAAGCGTTTAGCGCTTGGAGAGGAACCAATGTCTGTATTTGAAGATAGTTATAGCCGGTATCCATATAAAGAATTTTACTTTTTTATCACCATTATTAGGACTAACTTATCTAAAGGTGGACAAATTCGTGAGGTAATTTCTCGTTTAGGGCGTGTTATTGCTGATAGTAAAAAAATGGAACAAAAAAAGAAAGCGATGACTTCAGAAGCGAGAATGTCAGCTTTTATTGTAGCGATGTTTCCTATTGGTTTCTTTTTATTTATGCAATTTGCAATGCCAGAGAATTTTGATTTTTTACTTAATGATCCGAATGGTAAATTTGTTTTGTACTATGTTTTTGGCAGTGAAGCATTTGGTATGTTGATTATTTGGTGGTTAATGAGGAAGTCAACATGACATTTAAGATTCTCTTATTTTATATTTTACTAATTATATTTGGTATCTCAATTTTATTAATTACTTTATCTCATAAAAAGAAATTAGAGCGAACTAGAGAAATCTTAGCAGGTGAACGACCTAAAGAAAAGGATGAGGATACTGTTGAAAAAGGTAAAAGTAAACAACAAATTGAGTTAGAATTGTTACTTATTAATAATAATCCAATCCTCAAGTTTTTGGGGGTGATTGATAAGAATATAAGAGTTAAATTCTTACTTATTTTAGTTCTTTCAGGTTTGTATTATTTGTATTCAATAAAAAATGATGCTGATTTTGTTATTGGTTTAGCAGTTATCCTTGTTTTTATTATCGCTATTCCAGGGATTTTAACAAATAGTATCTTAAAAGCTAAAATTAAGAAAATTATGGTTGATTTACCAGGTTTTATTGATTTAGTTGCGGTGAATGTTCAAACTGGTATTAGTATTGATGCTGCATTAAAACAGGTTGCAACTGATTTTAAAAAACTAAATCCTGATCTTACTTATGTAATGTTAAGGATTATTCGAAAAGCTGAACTTACAGGGTTATCTCAAGCGTTGCAGGATCTTTCTATTTCTTTGCCTACAACTGAAATAAGAATGTTTTGTACTGTATTACAACAAAGCTTGAACTTTGGTTCTTCGATTTATTCACATTTAGTTCAATTATCATCAGATATTCGAGAACTACAACTATTAATTATAGAAGAGAAGCTGGGAACATTATCTGCCAAAATGAGTATTCCGTTAATTTTATTTATTATGTTCCCAATTATTATTTTAATTTTAGCACCAGGTATAATGAGGGTATTTCCAAATGTTTTCTAAATTAACAAAAAAAACAGCACTTTGTATTTTAGTATTGTCTGTTGTTGGTTGTTCGACAAATATAAATCAAAAAAGCATGTCACTAGAGAGTGTTATAGCAAAAGAGACATTATATGAAAGTACACAAAATTACTCAGCATTAATTTCTCTTTATAGAGATGTTTTAAAAGCTAAAGAGGATCCTTTAACTCGTTATAAGTTAGCACAAACATATTACCAGAAAGGTGATAGTAGTTCTTCTTTGCTGTATTTAGCACCATTATTGGCTGATGATACAAAAATTGGTACGCAAGCTAAAACGTTACAAGTAAAAAATTTAATTCAATTGCAAAAGTTTTCAGAAGCGATTTCTGTGGCCACTGATTTGTTGAATCAACATCCTAATGATGGTGAGGTCTATAATTTAAGAGGTATTGCTCATGCTCAAAATAGTAATTTATCTCAAGCTCGTGATGATATTAATAAAGCAAGAGAATTTTTTATTAATGATAATGTAGCTGTTAATAATTTAGCTATGTTGAGTATTATTAATGGTGATTTTAGTAATGCAGTATCTTTATTATTACCTCAGTATTTAAATGGTATTAGAGAGCCACGTTTGATTCATAATCTTGTATTTGCTTTAGTTAAAAATGGTGATTTTGATTATGCAAAAGATATTATTGTTAAAGAGCGGTTAAACACATCACCAGATGATTTAATCAATGCTTTGAAAAAGACCACACATACATCTAAGGGTGTACGTAGATAATATTAAAGAAGGATTTGATATGAAAAAATTTCTATCAAATAGTAAAGGAACGTCTACAGTAGAGTTTGCTCTCACTATAGCTTTCTATTTATTTATTGTAATGTTTATCTTTGAATTTTGTCGTTTAGCTATTGCGACTGCTTATTGGGATCTTGCAATTACAGAAAGTGTTCGTATTGCTAAGAATGAACAAGCAACAGCTGGTAATTATGAAGATGCTTTTAGGAAAGCTCTTCAACAACAGAAAAAATTTAATGATGAATCAACAATGGGGTATCTTGCTTTATTAGAAAAGAATGATTTTAAAGTTAAGGTAGAATATGTGGATTGTGCGAAAGAGAGTGAATGTATCCAGAATTTATTAGACGAAAAATTTCGTCAACCTAAAAAAGATAGCGAAGGTAAAATTATATCCCCTGATGGACGCTTAGCGACTTTAGCACGTTATTCATTAACTTACGAGTATAAATTTGTAATTCCATTATTATTCATGCCTAAATCGTGGTCAGAAGCAATATTAAATCGTGAATTTGTTGTTGTTCAAGAGTTTGAACGTTCTCGTTTTAATGCGAGTGGTAGTTCTAACTCACAAGGCTAATAATCCCTTGCAATTTAAATTTAGGAAAGCCTATCAATTATTCTATTTATAGTAGAGCTATATATGAAAGAACTTAGTTTATTTAGGATTAAAAGATTTTTACAAAATAAAGAAGGCTCTGTGACGATAGAGTTTTTGTTTATGTCAATGTTTCTTCTTATTTTGTTTGCATTTTTATTTGATTTAGTTATGTTGCGCTCGACATTAGGTAAATTAGATAATGCCTCATATACGATGGTCAGTATTTTGCGAGAACGTTCACAACTTTATAATCGTGTCCCTCAAATTAATGAAACTGATTATAGACAATTTGAAAGGCTTGCTAAAAAATTACTTTATGGAAATAAAGATAGTGATAGAAAAGTAGGTATTGTTTTAGAATATTGGGCGCAAGATGGTTCTGGTCGTAGAATTCCTACTACAGTAGGAGATTGTAAGCCATATAAAAAGCTTTCTGATTTAAGTTATTTATCACCACGTTCAGAATTAAATAATGAAAGAAAGATACCCCTCTATCAAGTAACTTTATGTGTTGAAACTCATAGTTTATTTGAATCTTTATTATTAGATGAATCTCAGCGTTCATCAGGGTTGATGAGATCATCATCAATGTCAGTATCACGATAATCTATCGTGGAGGAACTTTATGAAAAAATTGAATTTTACACTTTATTTTTATGATAAATTAAGACAGTTTTATGTTGATGAGCGAGGAGTTTATGCAGTAATGACGGCTTTACTTGCATTTCCATTATTGGTTTTAGTCGGTTTTACTGTTGATGGAACTGGTGTTTTATTAGATAAATCTCGCTTAGCACAGGGAATGGATCAGGCCGCATTAGCGCTTATTGCGGAGAATAATAATTATAGAGACAATAAAAAGCATTCTGATGTTAATAGACAGATTGTTTCTAAAGAAGAAAAAAGCAAGTTTGGCGGAAATGAATTTATGGCCAAACAAGAGAAGCGGAATCAAGAATTAATCCAAGGCATTGCCAAATTATATTTAAGATCAGAAGATAGTAGAGATTCTGAAGTTCCTGTTAAAATTAGTAAAGACTTTCAATATTTATGTGAAGAATTAGATTTACCAACAGGTAATGAATACTCACGCCGTAAACCTGTTGTTTGCCAGGTGCAAGGTAGCGTAGATCGTAAATTTTGGTTACCAGTAAGTGAGTCGCTTGCTAATGTGAGCTCTCTTAAAGATGGTCGTCTGACTCTAGATTCACAAACTACTTATGCTATCAAAGAAAAAGGTGTAGTAATTCCAGTTGAATTAATGCTAGTTTCTGACTTTTCGGGTTCTATGTACCAGGATCTCAATGGGAAATCTGTGGGAAAAAGTAAGATTTCTATTTTGAGAGAAGTTGTTGGTGAGATTTCAAATATTTTATTCCCAGCTAAAGAATCTGAAGAGGTCAGTCCTTTTAATCGTATGGCTTTTGCTGCCTTTGCGGGAGGAGTGAGACAAAAAAATGAATCTAGCACATGCACTTTACCTTATGAAGGTAGATCTTGGAGAAACCCTACTAATCTAACAATAGAAAGATGGATTAAAGGAAATAATACTCCTTTAAAATGGAATGATAAAGAAAAACGTTGGGACAATAGTTGGGTAAAATTTGATATCCATTATGAAGGTAAGTATGATGTTTTTGATGAAAAGACATGTAAAAAAGCATCTGAAAACTCTCCTACGCGTTGTCAAATATTAGCAAATCCTAAAACGATCATGGATTATGCAATAAAAATCAATGATTGGACAACAGTGATTAATATATTTAATACATATATAGATACAAATAAAACGATTAACCAAGTTTCTAATTTTGATGGTTCAAATAGAAAGTATGATTTAGTCTTCGATGATGAGGTCTATTGCCTAGGTGGTAATAAAGGTAAACAAACTACACAGTCATGGTTTGATCGTTCGAAGAAAAATATCTCTAATGAATTAAACCGCATTAACCCAACAGGAAGTACTTCAGCGTCGTCAGGATTAATTGTGGGGGCAAATTTGATTATGGATGCTAATAAAGACCCTAAAGCTCAACCATCGAAACTAGGCACAAATACACAAAGAATTATTATGGTATTGTCTGATGGGGAAGATAACTGGCCGAATAAAGATATACTTGTAACATTATTAGATGCAGGTATCTGTGAAAGAATTAAGGAAAGAGTAGATACATTACAAGATCCTAAATTTAGAGAGCTGCCAACTCGGATTGCGTTTGTTGCATTTGGTTATAGCCCGCCTCAACGTCAAGTTGATGCTTGGAAAAAATGTGTTGGTGATCAATATTATGTCGCTCACAGCCAGAAAGAGTTACTAGATACATTTAAACAAGTTATCGGATTTGAAGAAGAAGTTGGACGTTCTTCTTCTAAAAAGCCAAAGTTTAACTAAAACGTTAATGATGTAAAAAATCCCTTGTTTTCAAGGGATTTTTTGTTTATATCTATAGTTTTCTAACTATGACAATCCATAATACGCTGTGCATATGAGAATAGATTCTAATAAATGGCTCTTTAAATAAAGAATAAATTACCTAAAGCAGTTAAAGTTTTTAAGGAAAACAAATATATTGACAGAGCATTATTTATGTTTTTATTTTTTAATATAAAATAAAAGGATTAACTTAAAGTTAATCCTTTTCAATTTTTAAATAGCTATCTATAGCTTAAAATTATAGCTCGTCAGCATGTTGTTTTAAGTATTTTGCAACACCTTCAGGACTACCAGTCATCCCTTCTTTGCCTTTTTCCCATTGAGCAGGGCAGACTTCGCCATGTTCTTCATGGAATTGTAGTGCATCAACCATACGTAGCATTTCATCGATGTTACGACCTAATGGTAGGTCGTTAACGACTTGGTGACGTACGATCCCTTCTTTGTCAATTAAGAAAGAAGCACGTAATGCAACACCTGCTTCTGGGTGTTCGATGCCGAATGCTTGTGCAATTTCATGTTTGATATCTGCGACTAATGGGTATTTGACTTCGCCGATACCACCATTTTCTACAGGGGTTTTACGCCAAGCGTTATGGCTGAATTCAGAATCGATAGAAATACCAATGATTTCTACACCACGTTTTTGGAATTCTTCGTAGCGGTGGTCAAATGCGATTAACTCAGATGGACAAACAAATGTGAAATCAAGTGGATAGAAAAAAACAACTGCAGCTTTGCCTGCAATATGTTGTTTAAAATTAAAATTATCAACAATTTCGCCATTACCTAGCACAGCTGCTGCGGTAAAATCTGGTACTTGACGAGTTACTAATACCATAGTAATAATCTCCTATTAAAAATTAAACAAAAAACACTGCTAATAAGTAGCAGGATTTGCTTTTCTATTCTAAAGAAAGTTAACTGGTTTTGACAGTGGTTTTTTGTCTTTCATATAAATCATGTATGTTTTTTATTATCATAAGGAGCGAATTACCATGTCAAATCGTCATTCTTTGTCTACCACTTTTGTACATGCAGGGCGTAACAAAAGATTTTTGCAGGGAAGTGTGAATCCTATTATTCAGCGTGCATCATCATTAGTATTTGATAATCTAGCACACAAAAAGCAAGCTACTCTTCAGCGAGCTAAAGGCTCGTTATTTTATGGACGCCGTGGCACATTGACTCATTTTGCTTTACAAGAGGCAATGACAGAACTAGAAGGTGGGGCAGGGTGCTATTTATATCCTTGTGGCGCAGCTGCGGTTACTCATAGTATTTTATCTTTTGTGCAGAGTGGTGATCATATTTTAATGAGCGGTGCCGCGTATGAGCCTTCACAAGATTTTTGTAATTTGTTATTAAAGCGATTTCAAGTTGAAACGACTTATTATGATCCAATGATCGGTGAAGGGATTTCATCTCTCATTCAGCAAAATACCAAAGTGCTTTTTCTTGAAGCACCAAGTTCTCTTACGATGGAAATCCCTGATATTCCAAGCATTGTTAAAGCAGCACGCCAAGTTAATCCTGATATTGTGATTATGATTGATAATACTTGGTCTGCAGGAGTGTTATTTAAAGCGTTGGAACATGACATTGATATTTCAATTCAAGCCGGAACTAAATATCTAGTTGGGCATTCAGATGTGATGATTGGTACGGCAGTCGCTAATGCTCGTTGTTGGGATAAGTTACGTGAAAATTCCTATTTAATGGGGCAAATGGTTGATGCTGATAGTGCTTATGTCACCGCAAGAGGGATTCGGACATTGGGTATTCGTTTGAAGCAACACGAAGAAAATGCATTAAAAGTGGCACGATGGTTAACTTCACAACCTCAAGTAAAAGCAGTCTATCATCCTGCGTTAGCGAGTTGTCCAGGACATGCATTTTTCAAGCGTGATTTTACAGGAGCAAGTGGGTTATTTTCATTTGAATTGCAGCAAAAATTGACACAACAACAGCTTGAATGCTTTATGAATCATTTCAGTTTGTTCAGTATGGCTTACTCTTGGGGCGGCTTTGAGTCATTAATATTATATAACCAACCAGAAGAAATTATGGCTATTCGTCCAAGTATTGAGCGTAAATTGAGCGGTACTTTAATTCGTGTGCATATAGGATTAGAAGATCCAGAAGATTTAATTGCTGATTTACAAGCGGGTTTTGAACGTTTAACGCAGTGCGCTGATTGATTTGGATGTTTATGAGATAAATTGAGAAAATCGAACCGCACTCGGGGTGATTTGAAGTTGGGTCAAGTGCGGTCGATTTTTTTAAATTTTACAATAAGATGCTACCAATGCCAGCAATAGTGAAGCCCACAACACCAATCAGTGTTTCCATGACTGTCCAAGTTTTTAAAGTTGTTTTTTCATCCATTTCTAAGAAACGACTGACTAGCCAGAAGCCAGAATCATTCACATGTGATAATGCGGTTGCACCAGAAGCAATGGCAATCACAATAAAACATAAATCAAATTGGCTTAATCCTGATGT
This sequence comes from Pasteurella oralis, assembly GCF_042681465.1. NCBI lineage: Bacteria > Pseudomonadati > Pseudomonadota > Gammaproteobacteria > Pasteurellales > Pasteurellaceae > Pasteurella > Pasteurella oralis. The sequence continues at coordinate 32,699 of NZ_JBHUFP010000015.1, read as the reverse complement.
TGCTGCCACAGTTGGTGCAATGAGAGCTGATGCTGTAGTTAATGCGACAGTTGCAGAACCCTGCGCAACACGTAATGCTAGAGCAATGATAAAGGCGGCAACGATAACAGGTAAGCCTGTATCTGATAGCATTGCAGATAGTTCATTACCAATTCCACTTGCTCGCAAGACACCACCGAACATACCACCAGCGCCAGTAACTAGTACGATAGCGCAGATTGGTCCTAAAGCATTATCACAGATTTTTTCAATTTGCTCGTAACTGCGCTGGTCTTTCAATAAGAAGATTGCCACGATTAATGTGATTAATAGCGCAATTGGAGTTTTTCCTAATAAGCGTAAACCTGCTACCCAAGGTTGTGAGCCATCAATAACTTTAGCCACACTTAATGTATTTAAGCCTGTATCAAGCAAAATTAAACAAATAGGGAGTAGCAGAATCAATAATACATGATTAAAACTTGGTGGATTTTGTACTGCCGTTTCACTGATTGCGTTATCATTTAAAAATGCTTTTGGCAATTCTAATTTAATTTTTTTACCTGAATAGATACCAAATAAATAAGCTGCAATATACCAAGTCGGAATGGCACAGATTAAACCAACGATGACTAATAATCCCATGTTTGCTCCAAGAATATCACCAGAAGCCACAGGACCAGGATGTGGTGGTAAGAAAGCATGCATAACTGCAAATGCCCCTGCAGCGGGTAAGGCATAGCGTAATGTTGAGCCTCCAAATTGTTTTGCCACACTAAAAATGATCGGCAACATGACAACTAAGCCAGCATCAAAGAAAATTGGGAAACCAAATAATAATGAGGCAATCCCTAAGGCAAATGGCGCTTTTTGTTCACCAAATTTATTGATTAACGTATCAGCTAACACTTTTGCGCCACCCGTAATTTCAAGTAAACGACCGATCATTGCACCTAAACCAACAAGGAGGGCAACTGCAGCGAGCGTATTTCCAAAACCAGATAACAGGGTTGGTAAGATTTTATCGACAGGAATTCGGGTAGCTAATGCGGTTAATAAACTGACAATAATCAGGGCAACGAAAGTATGCACTCTGAATTTCATAATCAATAACAACAGTAATAATACTGATGCAATCATAATGAGAATTAACATTGTAAACCTCCTTTTGGCTTGTTGTTACTGGTAACATACTTTGCTCTGCTGTTTTGGTAAAGTGGATTTTCTGAATAATTTTCAAATTTGTGATCGCCTTCAAAGAATCTTGCCATTGCTTACAATAGTATCTATTTTTAATGATGAACGAGGATAAAATTTATGTGATATTTATCACAAAATTAAATGTTACCAGTAACGTTATACTGAAATTTTAGGTATGGTAAGTAAAAGGCAATAAGAGGGACTCATGATGTCAAAAGTAAAAGGTAAAGGTTTTATCTTAATGGGGGTATCTAGTACGGGAAAAACCTCGGTTGGGACTGCGGTCGCGCAACGCTTAGGTATTAAATTGATTGATGGAGATGATCTTCACCCAAGAGCAAATATCATCAAAATGGGACAAGGACAACCATTAAATGATCAGGATCGTGCACCATGGCTAGAACGTATCCGTGATGCCGCATTCAGTTTAGAGCAAAAAAGTGAAGTTGGGATTATTATTTGTTCGGCATTAAAAAAACAGTATCGCGATTTAATTCGTGACGGCAATGATGTGAAATTTTTGTTTTTACATGGTTCGTTTGAATTAGTCCTTGAACGGATGAAACAACGTAAAGGGCATTATATGAAAATCGACATGTTAAAAAGTCAATTTGATACATTAGAAGTACCGCAAGCAGATGAGCCTGATGTTATTCATATTAGTATTGATGGGACATTTGATGAAGTCGTAGAACGCTGTGTTAAGGCTCTTGAACCTTTAATTTAATGGGTAAAATTTGTTTAAAACTGACCGCACTTTTAATAAAGATCTTTGTCAAGTGCGGTCACTTTTTAGATACTTTCACCTAAGTGAATTTGATAACCTAGATTAATAATAGAACTTTGTTGTGGCATGCCCTGTATGCGATTTAATAGCTCTTGTGCTGCTATTTTACCAATTTCAAGTCGTGGAGTGATGACTGTTGCGAGCTGTGGTGTCATTGATTGTCCAACATCATGGCCATGAAAACCTGCAATAGCAACTTGTTTTGGCACTTTGATTCCTAAACGTTGACATTCAAATAGGGCACCGATTGCTAAGTCATCATTCGTACAAAAAATACCATTTAATTCGGGTTTTTGTTGTAACGCTTCATGTAATTGCTGTGCACCAAGACTAAATGAAGAAGGTTGTTCTGTTGTTAAACTATGGGGCTGTAAGCCATGTTTTCGCATGGCTTGTTCATAGCCTTGCATTTTTAGGCGTGTGCGTTTGTCCATACGTGCAGAGAAATAGACAACATTTTTATGACCTCGATTAATCATCGTTTCAACCATGGCTTGTGCCGCCGCAATATTATCAAAGCCAATCGCTTGTTGAATACCAATTTCACTGCACTCCATAATTTCCACTACAGGAATATTGGCAACTTCAAGCATTTTTAATGTGCGAGCAGTATGTTGATTTTCTGAAAGAATAAGCCCATCTACATTGTAAGAAAGTAAGCTTTCAATACGTTGTTCTTCTTTCTTTGCGCTATAACCATAGTGAGCTAACATAGTTTGATAGCCCATGTTATCACTAATCATTTCAATCCCTTTAATGACATCAGCGAATACTTGGTTGGTTAAAGATGGAACAAGGACACCAATCGCGCGGCTTTTGGCATTAGACAGAATATCAGGTGCTCGGTTAGGTATATAACCAAACTGTTCAATTGCCTGTGCGATTTTAGTTTGGGTGTCTGGTGCAACTGATTCTGGGTTACGTAAATAACGACTGATCGTCATTTTCGTAATACCGAGATGGGTGGCGATATCTTGTAAGGTTGGGCGTTTGCGCTTGCTCATTTTTCTCAATGTCTTTTTTGTGTAACTGGCGTATAATCAGGCTAAATTATTGGTTAGGAGATTAGAAAATGCAAGCCAAAATTGAACAGAATCTTACCGCACTTGAGCAAGAAATGAATGAAACGATTGCAAGCACTGTGCGTTTAACTCAATACAGTCATGGTGCGGGTTGTGGTTGTAAAATTTCACCCAAAGTATTAGAAAAGATCCTACATTCAGAAATGGAAAAATGGGTTGAACCGCATTTGTTAGTCGGCAATGAAACCAAAGATGATGCGGCTGTTTATGATATTGGTGATGGAATCGGGATTATTAGTACGACAGATTTTTTTATGCCCATTGTCGATGATCCTTTTGATTTTGGACGTATTGCATCGACCAATGCAATTAGTGATATTTTTGCGATGGGAGGAAAACCAATTATGGCGATCGCTATTTTAGGTTTTCCAATTAAAAAGCTCCCTGCAAAAGTGGCGCAAAAAATTGTTGATGGCGGGCGTTTTGCTTGCCAACAAGCAGGTATTGCGCTTGCTGGTGGGCATTCTATTGATTCGCCAGAACCTATTTTTGGTTTAGCCGTAACAGGGATCATTCATACAGATAGAGTGAAGAAAAATGCCTCAGCAGAGGCAGATTGTAAGCTATTTTTGACTAAGCCACTTGGTATTGGTGTACTGACAACTGCAGAGAAAAAAGGCAAGTTAAAAGCTGAACACAAAGGATTGGCTACAGAAATTATGTGCCAAATGAATGGTATTGGTGCTGAGTTTGCCGAAATTGATGGTGTGACTGCAATGACAGATGTCACTGGCTTTGGTTTACTTGGGCATTTAATCGAAATTTGTGAAGGATCAGATTTGAGTGCACATGTGTATTTTAATAAAGTGAAAACGTTAGAGGGAGTTGAACGTTATATTGAAAAAGGGTGTGTACCAGGAGGAACTGAACGTAACTTTGCGAGTTATGGTCATAAAGTGAGTACTATGACAGCGTTGCAAAAAGCGATCTTATGCGATCCACAAACCTCTGGTGGTTTATTAATTGCAGTTAAACCAGAAGCAGAGTCTGTGGTATTTGAAATTGCACAAAAAGCAGGAATTGAATTAATTGAAGTAGGAAAACTGATTACTACGAATGAAGAAAGTGCAGTCAGAATTCAAGTCATTTAATAAAAAATGGGTTAATGCCTTGCTAGCTTAGCATTAACCCATTTAAAATTAAATACAATTTATATTCTACTCAGAATCAAGTTTGCCATCATTTCAATATGTTTTGGTGTGGTATTTAATGCAGGAATGTATCGATAGGAAATACCACCATTTGTTAAGAAAATTTCTTTATTTTCTTCTTCAATTTCTTCTAATGTTTCTAAACAGTCAGCAGCAAAGCCCGGACAGATTACCGCGATTTTTTGAATATTTTGGCTGGGTGCTTGCATTAAAAATTGATCAGTATAAGGTTGCAGCCATTCTTCCTTACCAAAACGGGATTGAAATGATAATCCCCATTGATTTTCAGTGAAACCTAATCGATCAATTACTTCAAGTGCAGTTTGTTTACAATGTTCGCGGTAATAATCTCCCATGTTTTCGTAACGTAGTGGGATACCGTGAAACGAGAATAGTAAAAATTCATCAGGTTGGAACTGAATTTTGATGGATTCAACTAGCGCAGAAATATAATCCTCATTTATGTGGTAAGAATGGATGAAATCAAAGGGGAGAAAACCTCGTTGGGTATGGATAACTTTAGCAAACGCATCAAAAACCGCACCAGTTGTTGAACTACTGTATTGTGGATAGAGTGGTAATACAATAAGTCTTTCTACGTGTTTTTCTAGCAACTTTTGTACAGCGTTTTCGATCGATGGATTGCCATAAGTCATACCAATTTCAACAATAATATTTTGTTTTTGTTGAATAAAATATTCTTGTAATGCTTGCTGTTGTTGGCGTGTAATTGTGAGTAAGGGGGAACCTTGTTCTGTCCAAATAGAAGCATAATTTTTAGCAACACGTTTAGAACGTAAAGGTAGAATAATGCCTTTTAATAACGGAAACCATTTGTAGCGTGGTAAATCTACTACACGAGGATCTGTTAAAAATTGCCATAGATAATGAGAAATTGCTTTGGGCGTTGGGTTATCAGGTGTCCCTAAGTTAACTAAAATAACGCCTATTTTTTGTTTATTCATGATTGACCACTGAAAGAGTTAAACGAGCAATACAACAAAGTTTATTTTGTTGATCATTTATATGTATTTGCCATACTTGAATTTTTTTGCCTAAATGAACTGGCGTAGCCCTTGCTGTCACTATTCCTTCTTTGACTGGGCGGAGATGGTTGGCATTGATATCTAAACCGAGTACAGCTTGATTTTCATTTATACAACAAAAGCCTGCCATAGAACCAATCGTTTCTGCCAATGCTACTGAAAGTCCACCATGCAGAAAACCCATAGGTTGAGTAGTGCGATGATCAACGGGCATCGTGGCTTCAAGCCAATCATCACCTTGTGCACTAAATTTGATGGCGAGATGTTCAATTGCGCTACGTCGGCTGAGCTGATTCATTTGCTCAAGGCTATAATGCTTTCTCCAAATCATATTTATTCCAATAATGTTAATAAGGCTTGTACAGGATGTTTAGGTTGCCATTTTTCCATGCGCTTAACTTGGCTACGACAAGAATAACCTGTTGCTAAACAATATTCAGGATTTTTTCCTGCTAATTTAGTTGACCAAGATAAATCATAAATTTGTTTAGACATTGTGACGTGTTTGGTTTCATGACCAAAAGTACCTGCCATACCACAACAACCGACGTTTTCTATCTGTAATGTTTGTCCAAATAGAGTAAAGATTTGTTGCCATTCTTTGCTGCTGTTTGGTAAAGCGGTTGATTCAGTACAATGTGGGAATAAGTACCATTGGTGTGGCTTAAAAGTGCGGTCCGTTTTAACAAAATTTTGTAGCGCACTATGTTGATCGTTTAACTGTGCTTTTAGCCATTCTTGCGAGGTGGCTATATGGAATTCACCGCGTTTTTCAGCGAGTATTTGTCTGTATTCATCACGGTAAGTGAGCACGATAGCGGGATCAACACCGACCATTGCAATCTCTAATTTTGCTATACGAGCTAAAAAATCAGATTGATTTTTAGCCGTTTTAGCAAAACGGGTTAAGAAGCCTTTGATATGTTGGGCTTTACCATTAGGTTTAAAAGGGAGTAATACAGGGGTATAGCCCAATTTTTGTGTCAGCGCAACAAAATCAGCAACGACTTTCGCATCATAATAAGAGGTGAAAGGATCTTGTACAATGAGTAACGCTTTTTGTTTTTCGACTGCACTGAGCTGCTCTAATTGCTCTAATGAATACTCTTGATAGCCAATTTGTACTAACTGCTGTTGTAATGAGGGTACTGAAAGTAGTGGTAAATCAATGAGCCCTAACATTTTTTTTGTTGCAACTTGGGTTAATTTAGCTGTTGTAAAGAAATTAAAAAAAGTGGGTTTTTTAGCCATTAATGGTGCAATATATTCAACATTAGCGATCACGTGATCTTTTACTGGGCGTAAGTAGCGACTGTGGTACAAATGGAAAAACGTTGCACGGAAGTTTGGTACGTCAATTTTAATTGGACATTGGCTAGCACAAGCTTTACAAGCTAGACAATTATCCATTGCGGCTTTGACTTCATGTGAGAAATCATATTCACCACGCCATTTTTGAACAGTGTTTCGTATTCTTTCGATTAAATCTGTCAGTTTAATTTCGTTTTGGTGAAAATCTAATTGTGCAGGAGTGACATTTTCATTTGCCATTAAACGAAGCCATTCACGTAGTATTGCCGCACGACCTTTAGGCGAAAATAACCGATTTTGACTGATTTTCATCGAAGGACACATGGTGCTATGTACGTCAAAATTAAAACATAATCCATTTCCATTGCAATTCATTGCTCCGTTAAATACTTCGCGGATTTGTATCGGAATTTGCCGATCGTTATCTGCTCGCATTGGTGATAAAATTGAATAAAGCTCATCTTTGCTATGCAATGGCGTACAAATTTTACCAGGATTTAAGCGATTGTCTGGATCAAATAAAAACTTGATATAACGAAGCTCTTGCCATAATTCTGGGGTAAAGAATTTTTCACCATATTGTGAGCGCATACCTTTACCATGTTCACCCCAAATGAGCCCATCATATTGGCGTGTTAATTCAGCTACTTGATCAGAAATTTGTTTGAATAAAGTGACTTGTGCTTTATCACATAAATCCAATGCTGGGCGTACATGTAAGACACCTGCATCAACATGACCAAACATACCGTATTGTAGTCTTTGTTCATCTAATATCGCTCTGAACTTTGCAATATAATCTGCCAAATTTTCAGGGGGAACACAGGTATCTTCGACAAATGGAATGGGTTTTGCAGGACCTTTCGCATTACCTAATAAACCCACTGCTTTTTTACGCATCGCATAAATACGTTCAATTGAAGCTAAATCTGAACAAACTTGATAGCCAATAATTGCATCTTGTTGATGCGCAATTTTATTGTCTAATTCAGCACAAAGTGCGTTAACTTGTCGTTGGATTTTAGCCTTATCGTTGTCAGCATATTCCACGATATTTAAACCAAGGATTGGGTGATTTTCATCTTCAGTGAGTAATTCATTGACAGAATGCCAAATAATATCTTGCTTAGCTAAATTGAGCACAGTTGAATCGACAGTTTCGACAGAGAGTGCATTGGCTTTGACCATAAAAGGAGCATTACGTAATGCAGCATCAAAAGAGCTATATTTAACATTAATTAATGTACGGTATTGAGGAATGGGTGTAAGATTTAAAGTCGCTTCACAAATAAAAGCAAGGGAACCTTCTGAACCGGTGAGAATACGAGTGAGGTTAAATTCACTTTCGTCTTGATTAAACACATTTTTCAGATCATAACCTGTTAAAAAACGATTGAGCTGAGGTAAATCTTGGAGGATTTTGTTACGCTTTTCTTTACAGCGTTGAAAAACTTCTTGGTGCAGCTGATAAGCTGTTTTTGATAAATGGCGCTGTGCCAGATTTTCTAAAAATCCATCCGTTTTAACCGCACTTGTATCTAGAATTTCACCGTTCATTAAAACCGCACGCAAGCCCAATACATGATCAGAGGTTTTACCGTATTGCAATGAGCCTTGTCCTGAGGCATCGGTATTGATCATCCCGCCTAACGTCGCACGGTTACTGGTCGAAAGCTCAGGTGAGAAAAATAGCCCATAAGGTTTTAAAAATTGATTAAGTTGATCTTTGATGACGCCTGCTTGTACTCGCACCCAACGTTGCTCGACATTAAGCTCTAAAATTGCAGTCATATAGCGTGAAAGATCAACGATAATATTATTGTTAATTGCTTGACCATTTGTCCCAGTTCCGCCACCACGTGGTGTAAAGGTTAAACTTTGATAGCAAGTTTGCTGTGCAAGCTTTGTGATCCTTACAAGATCTGCAACATTTTTAGGGAATAAAATTGCTTGAGGTAATTGCTGATAAACGCTGTTATCCGTTGCTAAGGTTAAACGTTCAGCATAGCTAGTACTGATATCCCCACTAAAATGTTGGGTTTTTAAGTCGTTTAAATAATCACGAACAAGAGAGTTGAGCTGCGGAATATTCTTCAAACGGGGTAACATTTTAATCACTCTGTAAATTTAAAAAATAATATGTCAATTTTAAGTAAGTATTTGTAAGTGTTTCATCTAAAATAAATAATGTGAAAGTTTATCATAGTCATACTTTCTTTAGGCGGAAATTTTTTAAACAATAAGATTTTTATTTATATAAGAAGAGTTATTGTTATGCTAAATTAAGAGCATTTGATTAATCTTTGTTGTTTTTTTGAACTTTTTAATTGTAATTTAGGTTAAATAATAGACGCTTTAGCTAAAAACAGTTTGATTTTATAGTATTAAGATAGGATAATGTAGATACTTTTGAACATTCCTTTATATTATTTATTTAAATAAAGGAAAGAATTTGTCAAAAGCGATTAGGGCAAATTCAACCCTTAGCTGAATGTAAAGACTTAAACTCAGTAGCTTAAAAAGAGTTCACTTTTTAAATGAAAAAGTTTAAGATGGAAATGAACACAATTTTTTGTGTTTTGAGTTTTAATTAAAATAATTTAACTAAAACTTAGTTTTAATTTTAAAGATGACTAAATGATAAGAGGATCATCCAAATGAAAAAAACTGCAATCGCATTGACTATCGCTGCACTAGCAGCAGCTTCAGTAGCACAAGCAGCTCCACAAGCTAACACTTTCTATGTAGGTGCAAAAGCTGGTTGGGCTTCTTTCCACGATGGTTTAAACCAATTCAAAGAAGATGGATATGCTGTTAAGCGTAATTCTGTGACTTATGGTGTATTCGGTGGTTATCAAATTACTGATAACTTTGCTGTTGAATTAGGTTACGATGATTTTGGTCGTGCAAAAGTTAAATCAGAAAGTTTAACTCTAGCTAAACATACTAATCATGGTGCGCACTTAAGCTTAAAAGCAAGTTATCCAGTATTAGCAGGTTTAGATGTTTATGGTCGTGTTGGCGCAGCATTAATCCGTTCTGATTATAAAGTGTATGATGATGAAAATATAAGAGTTCATAGTTTGAAAGTATCTCCAGTATTTGCGGCTGGTGTAGAATATGCATTTATTCCAGAATTAGCTGCACGTATCGAATACCAATGGGTTAATGGTGTTGGTAAATTAAAAGATGCGGATGGCGACCGTTTTGATTATACTCCAGGCATTGGTTCTGTAACTGCTGGTTTATCATATCGTTTTGGTCAAGCAGTAGCTATGCCTGAAATCATCAGCAAAACTTTCACGTTAAATTCTGATGTGACTTTTGGCTTTGATAAAGCAGATTTAAAACCGGCTGCACAAACTGTATTAGATGGTATCTACGGTGAAATCGCACAATTAAAATCTGCTTCTGTAGCAGTTGCAGGTTACACTGACCGTTTAGGTTCTGATGCTTACAACTTAAAATTATCACAACGTCGTGCTGACACAGTAGCTAATTATTTAGTTGCTAAAGGTGTTGCACAAGATGCAATTAGCGCAACTGGTCACGGTGAAGCTAACCCTGTAACTGGTAACAAATGTGATTCAGTTAAAGGTCGTAAAGCGCTTATCGCTTGTTTAGCTGATGATCGTCGCGTTGAAATCGCTGTTAAAGGTAACAAATAATTAATTTGTTAAGCTTATAGCAAGAATTATTGAAAGACCTAAACTTATGTTTAGGTCTTTTCTTTTATCAATTGGTTTAAATTTAAAGGAACTTGAAATGAAAAAGTGGATTGCTATTATTTTAGTAGCGGTTGTTGCTGGTTTTACTTTAATGACTAGCTACAATGGCTTAGTCAAAGCAGAAGAAGAAATTGATTCTGTGTGGGCAAGTGTTGAATCAGCATACCAACGTCGTGCAGATCTTATTCCAAATTTAGTGAATACCGTGAAGGGACAAGCTAATTTTGAGCAAGAAACGTTAACAAAAGTGACGGAAGCGCGTGCTAAAGCATCACAAACAAAAATTGATCCTTCAAATCTTTCGGAAGAACAGCTTGCTAAATTCCAACAACATCAAAATGAAGTTGGCTCTGCTTTATCTCGTTTATTAGTCACAGTGGAACAATATCCTACGCTTAGAGCCAATGACGCTTTTATGAACTTACAAGTACAGCTTGAAGGGACAGAAAATCGTATTAATGTGGCGCGTAATAAGTTTAATGAAGCGGCTCGTGTATATAACCAAAATGTACGTCAATTCCCAACCAAACTTGCGGCTATGATATTTGGCTTTAAAGAGAAACCGTATTTTAGATCAGTAGAAGGTGCGCAAAATGCACCAACAGTGAACTTTAATTAATCATTAATTGAAAGAAAGTAATATGCCTTTGTTTTCACGAATTCCAATTAATAAAACACAAGTTGAGGAAGCTATTTCTCAACTTGAAAGTCAGACCTCAGCTGAATTACGCGTCTATATTGAACGAAGAATAGCACAAACATCACGGGCAAAAACAGGATTTGAGCGTGCATTACAAGTTTTCGATGAATTAAAAATGTATGAAACACAAGCAAGAAATGCCGTACTGATTTATGTCGCTTTTAAAGACCATCAGTGTTCAATTATTGGTGACCAGGGCATTCATCAATATGTCGGTGAGCAATTTTGGCAACAGCAATGTAACATTATGATCGGTTATTTTCGGCATGCACAATATACCGAAGGTATTGTGAGTGTAATTACAAATATTGGTCAAGAGCTAGTGGCTTATTTTCCAATTCAGCCTGATGATAAGAATGAATTAGATAACGAGGTAATTATTAATGACTAGATGGCTTAAAAGTGCGGTCATTTTTTTCGGTATTTTGTTCACTACAGCTGTTATTGCGGTGCAATTCCCAATGCTACCAACACCTTTCCAATATGTGAATGATTATACAAAAACATTATCTGCTCAAGAAAAAGTGCTATTAGAGAATAAATTAGTGGACTATGGGCGTGAAACAAGTTCGCAAATTGCAGTAGTGATTATTCCATCAGTAGGTGAATATGAGATTTCACAATATGCTTTTGAATTAGGCGATAAATGGGGAATTGGTCGTAAACAGCTAAATAATGGCGTATTAATGTTAGTGGCGAAAAATGACCGTAAGATTTTTATTGCAGTAGGGCAGGGATTAGAAGGAGTTTTACCCGATGCATTTTTAGCACAAGTTATTCGTAATACTATTACGCCCTATTTTAAGCAAGGACAATATGCACAAGGTATTAATCATGGCTTAGATTATATTATTGCAGCAAGTAAAGGCGAATTTGATCCAAACCAAGCAGATGAAGAAACATGGGAAAAATATATACCATTCATTATGGTCGTTTTTTTTATTTTGTTTGTTCTTTTTGGTGAATTCGGTGGGAAACCTTATATTAGTCCTACCAATAACCATCCAAGTAATGTGTTGCGTCGTCGTTCTTATCGTAATGGTAATGGTGGTGGTTTTGGCGGTGGTAGTTCTGGGGGCAGTTTTGGTGGAGGTAGCTTTGGCGGTGGCGGTGCTGGTGGAAGCTGGTAAATAGTTGATTATTTAGGTCGGGTTATTGGTCGCATCTTTTCTGTATGTTACAATATCACCGTTTACTTACTTTTGAGGAAAATTATGGAAACCTTAGATAAAATCAAAAAACAAATTAGTGAAAATCCTATTCTTATTTATATGAAAGGCTCACCAAAGTTCCCATCTTGTGGTTTTTCTGCTCGTGCAGTGGAAGCATTGATGCATTGTAAAGTCCCTTTTGGTTATGTAGATATCCTACAGCATCCTGATATTCGTGCTGAATTACCTGCTTATGCAAACTGGCCAACTTTTCCCCAATTATGGGTTGAAGGTGAGCTGATTGGTGGTTGTGATATTATTTTAGAAATGTTCCAACAAGGTGAGCTTCAAACTTTGTTAGCAGGAGTTGCCACAAAATATCCACAAGAGTAACAATTAATAGCCCGCAATTTGCGGGTTTTCTTCAATTCACATCACAAAAGTAGAATAACTTGTTATAATTCTCAGCTAAAATTTACCGCACTTTTGAGAGCATTATGTCTTTACAATTTAATTCAGTCGCACTTTTGCTTGTTGTATTAATTTTGCTTGGTGTTCTAAGTAATAATAGTTCAGTGACTATCTCTGCTGCAATTCTTTTATTAATGCAACAAACTTTTTTGTCACAATATATTCCTTTTATGGAAAAGCATGGCATAACCATTGGCATTATTATTTTAACGATTGGTGTGTTAAGTCCAATTGTATCAGGTAAGATCCAGTTGCCAGATTTAACTATCTTCTTAAATTGGAAAATGTGGCTTGCTGTTGCTATCGGATTATTAGTCGCATGGTTAGGGGGACGAGGAGTTGGCTTAATGGGAACACAACCTGTGCTATTAACAGGCTTATTAATTGGTACCATTTTAGGTGTTGCATTTATGGGGGGAATTCCAGTTGGTCCACTAATTGCAGCAGGTATTCTATCGTTGTTTTTAGGTAAATCATAAATATTTAATAGGTATGAAGATGAAAAATAAATGGTTGTTTATTGCGGCACTTAGTGGATTTTTTTGTATCGCATTTGGTGCGTTTGCGGCACATGGTTTGGAGAAAACACTTTCAGCAAAAGCATTAGCTTGGATTGAAACTGGCTTAAAATATCAAATGTTTCATACTATCGCACTAATGGTATTAGCAACTTTATCCTCTTATTTCAAATTAGAAACAGATAAATTTATTTCCATGATTGGGATAACTTGGTCTTTTGGCATTTTATTGTTTAGTGGAAGTTTATATTTATTAGCATTAGGTGTGGGCAAGATGATGGCTTGGATAACACCAGTTGGTGGCAGCTTATTTTTAATTGGTTGGGCGACATTAGCCTATCGAAGTATAAAAAATTAAGTAGTATGAAAACGAATCTTAGAAAAGCAGAATTTACAGCATTACAAAAATCCTTATTATCTGATCTTAATGAAGTGATGAATGTGGACTATCGTCAGCTTTTAGCTTGCATTAAAGGGATTAGTAAGATTAAAAGTGAGGATGCACAGCAAGCTGCCGTAGCCGAAATTCAGTCACAAATTCAATTAGCTCAAGCACGATTAAACCAGCGTAAAAGTGCGATCAAACTTATTGAATTTCCGGAAAGTTTGCCTGTTAGCCAACGTAAAACTGAAATCCAACAGCTCATTGCACAACATCAAGTGATCGTGATTGCAGGAGAAACAGGTTCTGGTAAAACAACACAATTACCTAAAATGTGCTTGGAATTAGGTCTTGGTGTAAAAGGCTTAATTGGACATACTCAACCTCGGCGTATCGCTGCACGAGCAGTGGCAACGCGTATTGCAGAAGAACTGAATACAGAGCTTGGTACTTTAGTTGGCTATAAAGTTCGTTTTAATGATCAAGTTAGTGATAATACGATGATTAAATTGATGACTGATGGTATTTTATTGGCTGAAATTCAACATGATCGCTTTTTAAATCAATATGATACATTAATCATTGACGAAGCTCATGAGCGTAGTTTAAACAATGATTTTATTTTAGGCTACCTCAAACAGTTGTTACCCAAACGTCCTGATCTGAAAGTTATTATTACTTCAGCAACTATTGATGTTGAACGTTTTTCTAAACATTTTAATCATGCACCAATTATTGAGGTTTCGGGAAGGACTTATCCTGTTGAAGTTCGTTATCGACCTATCGTAGAGAATGATGAACAAGATCAGCTACAAGCAATTTTAGATTCAGTAGATGAACTACAAGCTGAAGGGCGTGGTGATATTTTAATTTTTATGAATGGTGAGCGTGAAATTCGTGATACTGCAGAAGCTTTACAAAAACAAGATCTAAAACATACTGAAATCTTACCACTCTTTGCTCGTTTATCTACACAAGAACAGAATAAAATTTTTCATCCAACAGGATTAAATCGTATTGTATTAGCGACTAATGTGGCAGAAACATCATTAACAGTGCCAGGTATCAAATATGTCATTGATCCTGGTACAGCACGCATTTCTCGTTATAGTTATCGTACAAAAGTACAGCGTTTGCCTATTGAACCAATTTCGCAGGCTTCAGCAAATCAACGTAAAGGACGTTGCGGACGAGTAAGTGAAGGGATTTGTATTCGTTTGTATTCAGAAGAAGATTTTAACAATCGCCCTGAATTTACCGACCCAGAAATTTTACGTACGAATTTGGCTTCTGTGATTTTACAAATGACAGCATTAGGGTTAGATGATATTGCTTCTTTCCCTTTTGTTGATGCGCCAGATAAACGCAATATCCAAGATGGTATTAAATTATTAGAAGAGCTAGAAGCTTTTCATTTTATAAAAACAAAATTTGGAGAGAAACGCCAATTAACGCCGATTGGTCGGCAATTAGCGCAACTGCCTGTTGATCCACGTTTAGCCAAAATGTTGCTTACCGCAGTAAAATTTAATTGCTTGCATGAAGTCATGATTATTGTTTCTGCGCTATCTATTCAAGATCCACGTGAGCGTCCACAAGAGAAACAACAATCGGCTGATGATAAACATCGTCGGTTTGCCGACAAAAAATCTGATTTTTTAGCATTTTTAAATTTGTGGCATTTTATTCAAACGCAGCAGAAATCCTTGTCTAAGAGCCAATTCCGCCGTTTGTGTCAAAAAGATTATCTGAATTATTTACGCATTCGTGAATGGCAAGATATTTATCATCAGATCCGTTTAACTGTACGAGAGATGGGATTACCGATTAATTCTCAAGCGGCAGAATATGCGCAAATTCATACCGCACTTTTAAGTGGTTTACTATCGCATATTGGGATGAAAGAAAATGAAAAACAGCAATATTTGGCTGCACGAAATGCACATTTCGCGATTTTTCCAAATTCAGTTTTATTTAAAAAACAGCCTAGATGGGTAATGGCTGCAGAATTAGTTGAAACTTCAAAATTATGGGGACGCATGTTAGCCGATATTGAGCCTGAATGGATTGAACCGCTAGCTACTCATTTAATTAAAAAGTCTTATGCTGAACCTCGTTGGTCTAAATTTAAAGGTGCGGTAATTGCAAATGAGAAAGTGAGTTTATATGGTGTACCAATTGTGGCAAGTCGCCCTGTGAATTATGGCGCAATAGAACCACAGGTCAGTCGTGAAATTTTTATTCAGTCTGCTTTGGTTGCTGGAGAATGGTTCACTAAACATCAGTTTTTTCACCAAAATCGACAATTGATTCGTGAAATTGAAGATTTAGAACATAAAAGTCGTCGCCGAGATATTCTAGTTGATGAGCGTACTTTATTTGAATTTTATGATCAACGTATTGGAACAGATGTGGTTTCACAGCGTCATTTTGATAGCTGGTGGAAAAAGGCGAGTCAACAAAATCCTGAATTACTTAATTTTGAAAAAGCGTTTTTAACCAAAGATAATGTAGAACAAATCAGTGAGTTAGATTTTCCAAATTTCTGGCACCAAGGAAATTTAAAATTCAAATTGACTTACCAATTTGAACCTGGAACAGAAGCTGATGGTGTAACAGTACATATTCCTTTGCCGTTATTAAATCAAGTAGAAATGAGAGGTTTTGATTGGCAGATTCCGGGATTACGCAAAGAGTTAGTTATTGCTTATATTAAATCTTTACCGAAATCTTTACG
The DNA here is from genome assembly GCF_042681465.1 of Pasteurella oralis. NCBI lineage: Bacteria > Pseudomonadati > Pseudomonadota > Gammaproteobacteria > Pasteurellales > Pasteurellaceae > Pasteurella > Pasteurella oralis. The sequence goes on along the minus strand of NZ_JBHUFP010000015.1, from coordinate 16,456 downwards.
TCGTCATTTTGTGCCAGCGCCCAATTATGCTGAAGCTTTTTTAAGTCGTGCCAAACCTGCTGAAAAACCACTTTTAGATAGCTTGATTTACGAGCTTCGCCGTATGACCGGTGTGAATGTTGAAGCAGGAAATTGGCAATTAGAACAGCTACCAAACCATTTAAAAATGACTTTTCGGGTGATTGACGATAAAGGTAAAAAAATTGCAGAATCGATGGATTTAGATAGCCTAAAATTCCAATTAAAAGATCAAGTACAACAAAGCATTTCAGCTGTGGCAGATGATGGAATTGAACAAAGTGGGATTCATATTTGGAATTTTGATCAGCTCCCACAATGTTATGAGCAGAAAAAACGTGGTTTTACTGTTAAGGCTTTTCCAGCTATTGTAGATGAAAAAGACTCAGTAGGAATCAAATTATTTGAAACAGAATTTGAGCAACAAGTGGCAATGCAGCAAGGGCTACGCCGCTTATTGTTACTCAATGTCCCTTCACCGATTAAATATTTACATGAGAAATTACCAAATAAGTCGAAGCTCAGCTTATATTTTACACCTTTTGGTAGAGTACTCGATTTAATTGATGATTGTATCGCTTGTGCTGTAGATAAACTTATCACTGATTTTGGTGGTGTTGTGTGGCAGGAAGCTGATTTTGAGAGGCTACGTGATTTTATTCGTGAACATTTAAATGAAACTACGGTAATAATTGCAAAGCAAGTAGAGCAAATTCTCACTTTAACGTATGCATTAAATAAACGTTTAAAAGGTAAAATGGATTTCACGATGGCGTTTGCGCTGTCTGATATCAAAGTACAACTTAATCATTTAATTTATCAAGGCTTTGTGCAAAAAACAGGTTATGCTCGCTTGAATGATTTACAGCGTTATTTGCAAGGTATTGATAAGCGTCTTGATAAACTATTACAAGATGTTAACCGAGATCGTGCGGCTATGTTAAGAGTAGAGCAAGTGAGTCAAGCATATCAACAGCTTATTACAAAATTACCGAAATCTAAACCGCATTCGGAAGAAGTCAAAGAAATTCCTTATATGATTGAGGAATTACGCATAAGTTTATTTGCTCAACAACTCGGTACTAAGTATCCAATTTCGGATAAACGGATTTTGAATGTGATTAAAGCGTTAAGTTAAAAAATAAAGGTAGCTCTCAGTGTTGAATATGCTACTTTTTTGCATGGCATTCAATATTCAATCATTACTTTTAAGAGATTCTTTTTTTAGAGAATGGCCAATTTTTAAGAGGATTATCATTACGTAATATTCTATATAAGCTACTTTCATTAATAGGAAACTTAATAATTGTTGAATTATTTATCAACAATACTTTTATCCTTGTTTTTATATCGCGCTTATTTCACTGACTTTTATTATCGTTGTAATTAGGACAGTAAGGCAACTAGATTTTTTTAGTGCTTAATTACTCTAAGCCTTTTACTTGTTTATGCTCCTTTCTTATTTGAAAGAGTGCCTATCAATAGTTCATTTTTTTTCATTGAATTAAGTTCAAATATTCAAAATATATTTTTAAAATTTTTCTATATCTATAACTCGTGGTATATAGATTTTTAAAACGTGTGAAATGTATTACAAAAAAGATATATATTAAGAAACGGAAGTGGAGCATTGATAACAAAAAAGCCTTTAAGTTAATTTAAAGACTTTTACGCTAATATATTTTTTATATTCTAACTTAGTTGTCAAAAACTAAAAGAAATGTTTGTTATTTAAATGGCGTGGAATTTCTTAATGAAATCACTGTAATTTTCTCGTACAGGCAAACCTACTGTTCCTCCTACAAAATAAACTGTTATGCCATACATTTGGACTCCATTCGGTTTTTCTTGTAAATAAGAAACATTATAGTCATGGATACCAATTTTAGCACCACTATTTGACGTTGTTTGTACAAAATTACTCAATTTTCCTTTAAGGCTTTCATAAGACTCATTTACTTCATGAGTTACACCATCACAATGTAGCAGTACTGTATTTGATGAATTAGTATTTTCTTCCATATAGAAAATTGCGGTTTTACTCACAGTTACCTTATTACCAGATATTAATGTTAAGTCAATAAATCCTGACATCATAAGCTCCTTTTACTTTAGTAATAATGCTATTTCTTGTACACAGTAAACTGTGTACATGTATATTAATAGCAATGATTATCATTATCAATTAAATTTTTGTTCTTTTATGGAAAGAACAGTAAAATAAAGGTAAGTCTTTTTACATTGAAATATGGATATATTTAGACAATGCTTCGTGAATTCTGTTTTACAATCCTTGTCTTGCATTTAAATAACAATCTGTATATTTTTGAGTAGATTGCTATTACTATATATTCAAGGTGTTAAAAAAACTCTCAAAATTTTTATGTTTAAATTTCGTTTTTTTTTATCAAAGAATTTAATGTGAATAATCATTTAATATCTATGAATGAGAATGCGATGAATACAGTACTGAAAAGAATAAGTTCGCTAGATTTTGGTTTCTTGATTACTCGAATATAATGTAGGGGGGCTATTAAAAACAAATTCAAACTATCAAATTCTATAATTAAATGTTGTCAAAATAGCATTTATTACGTTGCAATGCATTCGAGTTACGAAAATATTAGCTTAACTTAGAATTCTTGATATAAGTGAATTAAAATCAATTATTTTCATGAATAAAAATGACTGGATAGATAGTGAAGATGTCTAGATACTTTGCTTACTTATCAAATAATTAGCTGGTTGCTATTTATTGATGTCAAAACGGGTAAAGTTTTAAATTCGAGATTTTACTCAATAGCTAAATACCAACATACAAAAGATAAATCTATTTCATTTAATGCTTGGTATAAAAGAATCAATCAAAGCATAGATTCATCAGAATGGATAATTGCTAAGTTTCTTGATTATGCTCTTAAAAATCACAAAAATGCAGCTAAATTGCAAAAGTTTGCTTTTAACGTGTAAAAAGTATTGACTCTGGTGTAGTTTTCATATATTGTATAAATTAATGGTGGTCGTAGTGTAAGTATGATTCACCAAGTGAATTTTAATAGCCCTGTTCAAAGATGAATGGGGCTTTTTTATTGCCTCAAAGTCAGGGAGGCGGAGTATGAAGATGAAGGATACATTCAAAGATATTCCTATTGAATCACAGGCTTATGGCTGGATCACATCATTCTTTGGAATGCTCACGTTAAGCGAATGGGCGATTATTATTGGGATTCTTATGACTGTTTTCGGATATATCAGAGAATCGAGATATAAAAAGCGCTTGCTTGAAATTGAAGAAATCAAAGCAGGCATTCGTGATAAAGACGGGAAATTGATTAAATGAAACACTCTAAAAAACTCGCTGTGTGTGCTGTCGCTTCGATTATTGCGATTGTGCTTTCTAAAAATGACGGGCAGATTCGCACAGGGCAAAGAGGACTAGAAATCATAGGCAATGCTGAAGGTTGTATGCTAGATCCGTACAAATGTCCAGCGGATGTGTTGACAGTCGGGATTGGTAGCACAGAAGCAAGTGGATTGAAGATTGAACGCAATAAACGATATACAGAACAAGAAATTGCGGATCGCTGGGTTTATGATTTAAAAAAAGCCGAGCGTTGCGTAAATATGTTCGCTGGCGGTGTGAATTTACCGCAAGGGGCTTTCGAAGCTGCGGTATCGCTAACATTTAATGTGGGGTGCGGAAAGCTAAGAAGTTCAACGCTATTCAAGCACGCACGTAACGGCAATATTAAAGCGATGTGTGATCAATTTCCGCGCTGGAAGTATTCAGGCGGTAAAGTATTGCGTGGTTTAGTTATTCGTAGAGATAAAGAGAAAGAACTATGTTTAGCGGGCTTATCAGGCCAATACTAACACCAATCATTTTAGCGGTGAGTGTGGTGTTGTGGATGTGGATTCAATGGCAAGTTTATTCTGGGCTAAAAGCAGAAAATGCTACACAAGCCCAAACCATAGTACAACAAAGTGCAGTGATTTCTAACTTAGAAAAACAAGCAGAAATAAACAGGCAGCTTACACTTGAAATAAGTCGCTTAGAAAGTGAGTTAAGGAAACAGGAAGATGATGCGATTAATTCTATATCACATGATGAAAAGAGTACTGACGCTTACAATGCTAACGCTCCTCGTTCTATTATTGACTTCTTGCGCAAGTAAACCAGTAGCGCAAGTATGCCAAAGTATTCCATCTGCACTTCTCGCACACTTAGACAAGACGGGGTTTAATGGCAATACTTACGGTGACGTTTCAAAGTATGCCGTCATTCTTAAACGTGAGCGTGATGTGTGTCTTAATCGCATTGATAAGATAAGAGAATGGCAAGTAGAAAATACACAACACTAAAGGCATAGATATTTCACTATGCCTTTTTTATTATAAAGATGATGATAGCTCTCGCTGTGAGGCAATGGCTAAGAAATGACTGCGATCTTTGTAAGTTGGGTTATTAGCTACACGTTGGTCTATTCTATCAATTAGATATTGCGGTAATACAATATTAACACGCTGGCGTTTACCAAAGTAAGCAGTGATATCTACATCGATTAATAACCAACTATCGCAATATTGAAAATCTTCTTGTTCTTTATAGTGAAGAAAGCCCAAATCTTTAATTTGGGAAATATCAAAATCACCCTCAACCATCATTTCCAAGATGGTATGGATTGCGTCAGTTACCATTGGAACAATTTCTTCGACAGTATCCGCAGCACTAAAACAAGAGTAAGTTTCATTAAAAAGCGCAGGCACACATAAGCCAAACGCTTCATTTTCGTTTTTTGGCGTTTCAACGCCAATGGTAAATAACATATAACCTCCTAGATAGGACTCGGCAGAGCTATAAAAGCCCTGCCGATTTCTTTATGGATCTTAAAGTGCCAATTGGTAAATGTTGCTTGGGATGTGGAACGGGAAATCGTTTCCCTGTAATAGGAGATTCCCATATTTGATGACTTCCTTTCCCTTGACGAACCAAAAAACAACCAGCTTTTTTAAGTTCCTTGATTAAGTCGTATGAGTTCAAAAAATACCTCCTTTGTCTTAATCAAGTATTATTATACACACACATACACACAAGTCAAGTATTTTAAAAAAGGATTAACCACTATGCCAAAAAAAGACGAGGTTAAATCCACGTCTAAAGGGCGTGGTGAAAACTAAATTCACGGATAAACAAAAATGCTTATTTTTTTATTCATTACAAAATGTAAAAGGTACTCCTGACGGGAGTGGGCTTTCCACGGGGCTGGACGCGCGCGGTTTTCGGCAGTTTTTTGAATTTCTAGGCATCATCATCTTTCTGTAGTTTTACTGTTTTTTAGACGTTTCTATTTTTTATGAGAGGAGCAAATGGAAAATTTATTTGATCTGAAACTCAATATAAATCAGATCGCTGAAGTTACAGGATTGCATCGTCAAACAGTATCCCAACGTGTTGCTGGTTTAACTCCAGCTTTAGGCAGTAATAGCAAACTTAAACTATATAAGTTATCTGATTTGTTAAAAATGGGTCTACACGAAAAAATGTCAGCTGATGTCGATAGTCTTTCTCCAGTTGAGCGTCGTGCTTTTTGGCAAGCAGAGAATGAACGTCTTAAATATGAACGTGATACGGGCGAACTTATTCCGTCTTTTGAAGTTGCACAAGAAATGAGTTTTTTAGCTAAAGCAGTTATTCAGCAACTAGAAACATTGCCTGATATTTTAGAGCGTGATTGTGGATTACAATCGTCAGCCCTCGTGCGAGTTCAGCAAATAATTGATGATATTCGTGATCAAATGGCTTTACATATTCAATTAGGTGACACTAAAAACGAACTGGAGGAATAATGTTCGCATCAGCTAAAGATATCCGAAAAGATATAGCAAATGCAATTAAAGCTCCTCGTAGAATGAAAGTGTCAGAAGCTGTATCAGAATATATGCGAGTACCTGTTGGTGGAGGGAATTCAGTAAAGTGGGATAAGCATACTGCTGCTTATATGCTCGAACCAATGGACTGCCTTAATTCTCGTGAATATGATGCGGTGATTTTTGTTGGTCCCGCTCGAACAGGTAAAACGATAGGCTTGATTGATGGTTGGATTACCTATTCAATTATTTATGACCCATCTGATTTCTTGCTGGTACAGCTTACCCAAGAAAAAGCCAGTGAACATAGCCGTAAGCGACTTGACCGAATGTTCAGATGTTCGCCAGAAGTGGCAAAATGCCTTAGCCCGCGTAAAAACGACAACAACGTCCACGACAAGTATTTTAGAGCTGGCAATTTACTCAAAATTGGCTGGCCATCAATTAACGTGTTGTCATCATCCGATTACAAATATGTGGCATTAACGGATTACGACCGCTGGCCAGAGGATATTGACGGTGAAGGTGATGGCTTTTCATTGGCATCAAAACGTACTACGACTTTTATGTCAGCGGGAATGACCTTAGTCGAAAGTTCCCCTGGTAAAGATATTGTTGATATCAAACATCGACCTAAAAGCACTCACGAAGCACCACCGACTACAGGTATTTTGAGCTTATACAATCGTGGTGATCGCCGCCGTTTTTACTGGCAATGTCCCGAATGTTCAGAATATTTTGAACCTTCAATGGCAAATATGGTTGGTTATCGAGATGATAGCGATTTTGTCAAAGCAAGTGAAAATGCTCGTTTACAATGCCCACATTGCCAAGCATTAATTGCCCCCGAATTAAAACGAGAGTTAAACATCAAAGGTATATGGCTAAAAGAGGGGCAAAAAATTGATACAAGCGGCAAGATTTTGGGAGAAGGTCGTAAAAGCCGTATCGCTTCGTTTTGGCTTGAAGGACCAGCGGCAGCCTATCAAACTTGGGCACAGTTGACTTACAAACTACTTAATGCCGAACACGAGTACGAAATGACGGGCAGTGAAGAAATACTGAAAGCGGTCACTAATACTGACTGGGGATTGCCTTATCTGCCACGTTCAGCTCTCGAACAACGTCGCTCTGATGAATTGATGGAACGCCGTGAAGAAATTGACGAAAAAACCGTACCACCGCAATGTCGCTTTATTGTGGCAGCTGTGGATGTACAAGGTGGGAAAAATCGTCGTTTTGTGGTGCAAATGGTCGGTTATGGAGAGAATGGCGAACGTTGGTTAATAGATCGTTATAACATTTCACACACATTGCCTGATAGTGATGGTGTAATTGAGAAAATAGACCCTCGTATACCTGATGATTGGAATATTTTAATCTCAGACGTACTGAAGAAATGCTATCCGCTATCAAACAATCCTAACCACTTTATGCCAATTTTAGCAATGGCGGTGGATAGTGGTGGCGAAGAAGGAGTCACCGATAATGCTTATAAATTCTGGCGAAAATGTCGTCGTGATGGTTACGCCAAGCGAGTTTATCTAGTTAAAGGTGATAGCACCAAACGGCAAAAGCTAATCACGAAAACCTATCCTGATAATACCACTCGTTCTGATCGTCATTCTTCAGCTCGAGGCGATGTGCCATTGTATTTATTGCAAACGGACTATCTCAAAGATCGTATTAATAATGCTCTAGCTCGAGATACTGTTGGGGCTAATTACATTCACTTTCCTGAGTGGATCGGAGAATGGTTTTTTAATGAATTGGTTTATGAAGAACGTGGTGCTGATGGTAAGTGGCGGAAACCAGGGAAAGGCAATAACGAAGCCTTTGACTTGTTTTGCTACGCTCACGCCATTGTTATTTTGCGTGGTTATGAACGGATCAAGTGGGGTGATGAAAAAGACGTGCCAAGTTGGGCAAAACTACCTGACATCAATCCGAATATTATCCGCGAACAAGCGACTACAACAGAATCAACGGTCGAAGTTGAAGAAAAAACAGTAAAAACCACACCAAAACAGACCAAATCAAGCAGTAGCTGGTTAAGTGGTGGTGGAAGAAAAACAGGTGGGTGGTTATGAGTATTTACTCAATTGATGAACTTAAACAAAAAATCCGTACACTTGATGAAAAAATCGAAACCGCTCAAAGCCAAGTGAGCTTTAATGGGCGGTCGGTATCTTATCAGGTGGCGGAACTAACAAAACAGCGTGATCGCTACCAAACGATGCTTGATGAACAGCTTGCGAGTAGCGGACAGCGAACTAAACGGCACCGTATTAAATATGTGAGATTTAATTAGGTATAAAAACAAACCCCGAAAGACGGCAATCTTTCGGGGTTTTTCTTTACCCCTTATCCAAGTTTAGCAACTAAGGAGCAATCGTGATCAAGTATACACCAAAACATCAAGTAAAGGTAGGTGGAAAAATGAGTGAAAAAGATGCAGGTATTGTTGGAAAAAGATTAGCCACTTCAGCGATGATTATAGCTATTTGTTGGGGGATTAGTGCCTTAATTTTTGCGAGTGCTTATTTCATCAAATAATTTTACTAAATAAAGGTATTCATTATGAACCTATTTGAAAAAGCAATTGCCGTAGTGTCGCCAAAATGGGCGGCACAACGATCTAAAAATCGCTATGTACTAAATGCCTACGAAGCGGCATTACCAAGCCGCATTCATAAAGCACAGCGAGAAGGCAAGGGGGCAAATACCACCATTCGTCAAAGTGCGGTCAGTTTGAGAGAACAAGCTCGTGCTTTAGATCAAAATCACGATATTGTGATCGGCATTTTAGACAAAATGGAAGAACGTGTTATTGGCTCAAAAGGTATTCATATCGAGCCACAACCGCTTACTTTAGCTGGTGATGTTCACGAAGATTTGGCAAGTCAAATTCGCAAGCTCTGGGCGGAGTGGTCGGTAAAACCTGAAGTGACAGGGCTATATACTCGACCACTCTTAGAACGAATGCTATTGCGAACTTGGTTACGAGATGGCGAGGTTTTTGTACAGCTTGTTAAAGGCAAAGTAACTGGGCTTGAGCACGGTTCACCCATTGCCTTTTCGCTGGAAGCCTTAGAGCCTGATTTTGTGCCGCTGCAGTCGGACGAAGCTAAAAACGGATTAGTGCAAGGTGTATATCTTAATGCTTGGCGGAAACCAACGGCTTATCAAGTTTATTTGGATAATCCGCAAGAGAGCAATGGAATGTACAGTAAGGTTAAAACGGTGTCGGCAGAAAATATGCTACATCTCGCCTTTCGTAAACGACTACATCAAATTCGTGGTGTAAGTATGTTGCATGGTGTCATTGTGCGTTTGGCGGATCTAAAGGAATACGAAGAAAGCGAACGAGTTGCTGCACGTATTGCAGCGGCAATGACGATGTACATTAAAAAAGGTGATGCTGCACTCTATGGCGATGAGGAGCAAAACGATGAACCACGCCTGTTTGATATTGCCCCAGGTGCAGTGATTGATGATCTGAAACCGGGCGAAGATATTGGGTTAATTAACTCAAATCGCCCCAATACTAACTTGGAGAATTTCCGTAATGGACAATTAAGAGCGACTGCTGCAGGTACAAGATCAAGTTATTCAAGCATTGCTCGAGATTACAACGGCACTTATTCTGCACAACGGCAGGAACTTGTAGAAAGTTCTGAAGGCTATGCGGTGCTACAAGATGCCTTTGTAGCTGCAATTAGTCGTCCAATTTATCGCGAATGGCTGAAAATGGCGATTGCTTCACAAGCGATTAAATTACCAAATGATATTGACCAAAATTCGCTATTTAATGCGGTTTATTCAGGACCAGTAATGCCATGGATTGACCCAATTAAAGAAGCAAATGCATGGAAAGAGCGTATTAGAGGCGGTCTAGCAACCGAAGGACAAGCCATCCGAGCAAGCGGAAACAACCCAGCCGAAGTCAAACGACAACGGATCGTGGAAGTGAAAGAAAATGCTCGTGAAGGCTTGAAGTTTGATACTGATTTAACCAATACACAAGGAATTATCGATGGGAAAAACAAAAATGATTTTAGCACCGATGGCGATGGGAATAGCAAGCAAGACGAATAATCAGTCTTGGTTTACCATCAAAGCGGCTGCGAATGATACAGCTGAAATTTCGATTTATGATGAAATTGGATTTTGGGGTGTCACTGCACAGCAATTTGCCAAGGATTTGAAAAATCTTGGGAACAATTTAAAACAAATTAATCTACACATCCACTCACCGGGAGGTGATGTATTTGATGGCATCGCCATTTACAACTTACTAAAAAATCACCCAGCTAACAAGACCGTCTATATCGACGGTCTTGCTGCATCTATGGCAAGCGTAATTGCAATGGCGGGTAACGAAATCATTATGCCCGAAAATGCAATGATGATGATCCATAAGCCTTGGGGTATTCAAGGTGGTGATGCAGATGACATGCGTAAGTATGCAGATTTACTAGATAAAGTGGAAAGTACGCTGATTATGGCGTATGTCTCGAAAACTGGTAAATCTGAAACAGATTTAGCAGAAATGCTGAAAGAAGAAACTTGGCTCACTGGCAAAGAGTGTGTTGAGCAAGGTTTCGCCGATAAACTAGCCGAACCACTTGTGGCGATGGCTTGTATCCAATCCAAAAAACTAGAGGACTATACTAATATGCCTGAAACAATCAAAAATATGTTATTCACGCCACAAGGCAACGCTAAACCGCAACAACCAGCTCAAACGACACCACCTGTCGTAGAAGAGCAACCAGTTGCAAAAAATCTCGAAAAACCGACTGCTGTTCAGTCCAGTATCGATCCTGTTGCTGCATTAGCAGAACGCAACGCTAAAATTAAAGCCACCTTTGCCGCTTTCGGCGATAAATACGATGGCTTAATGGCAGATTGCCTTGCTGATGTGTCAATGACCGCAGAACAAGCCAAAGACAAGCTACTTGCCAAATTAGGCGAAAACACCACGCCAAGCGTACCACAAAATCATATTTATGCTGGCAATGGTAATCTTGTGGATGATAGTGTTAAGTCTGCTTTACTTGCTCGTGCTGGTGTTGATAAAACAGAGAAAGACAATGCTTACAACGCAATGACCTTGCGTGAATTAGCTCGTGCTTCATTGGTTGATCGTGGTGTTAGTGTATTAAATTACAACCCAATGCAAATTGTAGGTATGGCGTTCACGCATTCTACAAGTGACTTCGGTCAAATTCTCATTGATGTAGCACATAAATCTGTGCTTCGTGGCTGGGAAGAAAGCAAAGAAAACTTTGAAAGCTGGACGCATAAAGGCACCTTAACGGATTTCCGTCCTGCCTATCGAGTAGGCTTAGGTGGTTTTGATAGTCTACCAATGGTGCGCGAAGGGGCAGAGTACACTTATGTAACACTGGGTGATACAGGTACTCACGTATCTTTGGCAACCTATGGTGGCTTATTTAGCATTACACGTCAAACTATCATCAATGATGATATGAATATGCTAACAGCCATTCCATTCAAGCTTGGTCAAGCGGCACGAGCGACTATCGCAGATTTAGTGTTTGCCCAATTAACTGGTGATCCTGTAATGAACTACGACAGTAAGAAATTGTACGATACAGCTCATAAAAACACCTTAACCAATGGCAAGATTGATGTGGCAACTATTGATCAAGCAATTCAATTAATGAATGCTCAAAAATCTTTTGATGGCAAACAATTAGCTATTGAGCCAGATGTTTTACTCACACCAACATCTTTATTCACCAAAACCAAACAGGTATTAGGTTCTAGTTCTGTTGAAGGTGCGGATATTAACGCAGGCATTATCAACCCATTGCAAAATGTGGTGCCTGTGACTAAATCACAACGTCTACAAGGTATCAATCCTAAAGTTTGGTACTTACTCAACAAAGAGGCTATTGAAGTATCCTACCTCAACGGCGTAGAAACACCATTTATCGATCAGCAAACTGGTTTCACTGTAGATGGCGTGACAACCAAAGTGCGTATTGATGCTGGTGTAAATGTACTAGATCATCGTGGTATTGTACGTGTAACAAATGCGTAAATTCTCCCAAAACTGACCGCACTTTAATTAGTGCGGTTTTTTATTATCAAAAATAAGGAAAATTCTTATGGCTAAAAACTTTATTCAAAATGGTGACACTATTGATTTTGTTGCGACAAAAGCAATTAAAAGCGGCGATGTTATACAAATCAATGACCTCAACGCTATTGCAGTCACAGATATTGAAAATCAAGCAACGGGCACAGGTATTGTAGGTGGCGTATGGCGTGTGAAAGCCAAGCAATCAGACAATATTCAGCAAGGTACAGTTTTATATTGGGATAGTGGCGCTAGCGAAGCAACAACTGCAAAAGGTTCTCATAAACGCCTTGGCGTTGCTTGGTCAAATTCAGGCACATCATCTGATGAAGTTGATGTGAAGATTAATGTCTAGCCCTTTTGAACAGGCGTTATCACTGGCAGATCAAACCATTGAAAAAACGATGATGTCGGAATGGCTAATCAATGATAAGCCTTATCTAGCAACTTATGATGAAGCCCCTCGCATTATGGAGGGATTTCATTCTTATGAGGAGCAAGCACTAAATGGCACATTGAGAACATTAACGTTATTTCGTACATCAGGTTATAAACCACGTTTAGACGATAAAGTAGTCGGAAATAGCAAGAAATATCTCGTTAAATCCTACCACTTTGTTGATAGAATGATTGTGCTGCAATTGGAGTAAAGGATGAGCAAAGTCACAGGCGAACGAGAATTACGCCAAGCCATGCAAAAACTGCAACGTGACGTGAATAAGCAAGCGGCGAAATCTATCCGAAAAATTGCAAAATCAGTGATGAAAAAAGCCACCAAAGGCGTTGCTCAACAGATTGGCGTAAATATAAAAACGGTGCGCGGTAGAGCAAGGCTAATATTCTCACCAACGGCAAGTAACCCGAAAGCAGTTATTAGTGTTAATCGTAGTCATATGCCATTAATTCGAGTGTTGGAAAGAAAACGTAACCGTATTTCTGCTCGTAAAGGTGTGTTGCGGGTAGGACGACATTCGGTGGCTCGTGGTTTTATTCAGCGGCTCGCTAATGGCAGAACACACGTAATGTTTCGGCAAGGGCGAGAGCGTTATAGCATTGATGTGGCAAAAATCCCACTGGCAACGCCTTTAACTAACGCTTTTCAAAAAGAGTTGGTGGATTATCCTGAACAACTTAGACAGGAATTATCCAAAAATCTCTCAGCTTCATTACGGAGAAAATAATGAAAATCCATTCTCAAATTCGAGAGGAAGTCCTCACATTTCTGAAAAAGAAAATTAGCGATGTTGAGTATTTCTATAACGGTAGCCCTTCGTTCATCAATATTGATGAAGAACAAAAGGCGATTGCTGTTTTTATTGATGATGCATTTTGCCAAGAGGCTACTACTTGTTGTAGCCAATGGCAAGCCAAACTCAACGTGGCGATTTACATCAAATCTATCGACAATGGTGAAAATGAACTGGATGAGATTGCTCAGCAAGTTGCCGATTGCTTAGAACAAGCAGAATTTATACACCTAGATAGTCTTGCATTGACAGCATATAGCTATGAGCAAGATCAACAACAACGTACTTGGTACATTTCACAAGTTCAATTTAATATCGAATATGGATTAGAAGGAGAAAACTAATGGCTAAAACAACCCCGTTCCAAGGAACAAAATTTTATCTCGGCACTGGTGTCGAAGCTGAAAAAGCAATTACGACTTGTGAAGTTTCACCTAATGCCAAAATCACAGTAGCAAGTCACGGTCTGAAAAAAGGTGATTGCATTAAAATCACAGGACTAGGAGCACTTGATGGTTATTACCCTGTTAAAGGGGTGGATAACAATACTATCACCCTCGCCGACGAGGTGGATTGGTCAAACCAAGACAAACCAACGGATTTTGCGAATGCTAAAATGGCAAAAGTAAAATGGTCATCTAATTTCTGCGCAATCAAGAACATCGAAAAAGACGGTGACACCTTGACTGAAGAAGATGTGACGACTATGTGCAGCGAAGGGACTGAAACAGAACCAGGGGATATTGAACTCGGTTCGGTGAAGTTAACCTTCTTTTATGCGCCAGCAACAGTGATGCAAGCCGACTTACGTAAGAAGTTCTACGGCAAAGAAACGTTCCCGTATTTGATTGTATTCAAAGAGAATCAAGGCTCACTCTATGGCACAGGATTCATTCAAACTGGCGCGAATATTAGCGGTGAAGTCAAAGGCAAGTTTGAATCAGGTATTACGATCAAGCAATCAAAACGCGACTACTTATTACCAGTCGCTTAATCTATATCAGCCCTCAATCGAGGGCTTTTTTATTGTCTAAAATAAAGGAAATAGTCAATGAAAGGCACACGCGAAACACTTTTGAAAAATAAACCACGCTTAACAAAACTGGAAATCAACGGTGCAGAATACTATGTACGTGAATTTAATGTAGGTGAAGTCAACGAACAGCTTTACGGGCAACAACAACGTTTAGTTAAAATTGCACAATCACAAGGGATTGAATTAAATTTTGATGATACAGAAGAATTAACTAAGCAATTAGCGAAAATTTACGATCCCCATACATTAACCCGCACGTTAGCAATTCGTTTATGCGATGAAGATGGGAATAATCTGTTTAATGCAGAAAATGAAGAAGATTTAGCCGCACTTTCGCAGTTAGACAAAGAAGTCTTTGAAAAATTAACTGCAGTAATCAACCCAAAGGAAGAAGAAACAAAAAACTAACGAACCGACGCAAGTTCCAAATCAATCTGTCGCTTGCGTTGGGCAAAACGTTAGTAGAAATCGAACAAATGCCAGAACGGCACTTGGAAGAATACCAACAATTCTACAATGAACAGCCGTTTGGACTTTGGCGTGAAGATTATCGCACGGCTCAAATATCACATTTACTCGCAATGATTAATCGTGATCCAAAATCAAAACCAATGGAATTAACTGACTTTATGCCGTTTTATAAAGAGCAGAAAACAGAAGAATTGGAAGATGACGGAAGTGCAGAGTTTTTGGCGAGTCGATAAAAGAATCATCATCTCAAAAATAAGGTTAATATTTGGGGAGAGTATTAAAAATTGACTGCTTATTATTTTTGCAGTAAGATTTCCCAAAATAGCCAAATTGTAACTAATTACTTTTTGGCTTTTTTTATGTCTAAAATTCCTTAAACATCTTTAAATTGGTAGATACTAAGCCGAAAGGTAGGAACGTTGTGGGCAACAAACAACCTCGATCAGAAATGGTCGGGGTTTTTTATTACTCAAAATTTAACAGGAGCATCTTTATGCAAGCATTAAAAACAGAATTTTTAGGTCAAGAAATTACCTTAATTGATAACAACGGCGTAGCTTATGTAACAATGCGTGAGGTTGTGTTAGGGATTGGGTTGGAATGGGCTAGACAAGCTCAGAAACTCAATAAACAAAAGGAAAAATTCAGTTGTGTACATATGCCTACAACTGGAAAAGATGGCAAACAATACGAAATGCTGTGTATGCCAATCAAGAAATTAAATGGTTGGCTGTTCTCAATCAACCCAAATAAAGTACGTTCAGATTTAAAAGAACGATTGGAAAACTACCAAGAAGAATGTTTCCTTGCTTTATGGGATTATTGGACAACAGGTATTGCTCGTCGAGATGAAGTGAAGAATAAAACAGAGGCTTGGCGAGCTAAAATGGCAGATTACAAAATGCGATCTAGCCAAAAAGGAAAGGCGTTAAACGAATGCAAAAAAGAAAAGGCTGAACTTGAGCGAGAGTTTGCAGCGATTCAGCAAATGGATTTATTCCTAGAAATCTAAGGCATGGTCATAACAACCATGCCTTTTTGTTATTACCAATATTTGAAGCATACTCCAAAAAAACAAACCCCAAACATTCGCAGTGTTCGGGGTTTTTTATTATCCACTTAATCTGACTAAGAGGACATAAATTATGATGAATTTTAATATAGAGGTGGCAAAAATGCTAGAAGTTATTTCAAAAGATGCAACAGCTCGCCGTTTTGCTTACGTTGTTGTGATTTTAAGTTTTATTTTTGGTATGTCGTGGGTACTACCTGATTTGATTAATGCAATTCGCTGGTGGTAATTGTGAATAAAACAATGAAGTTTTTGGCGAGTCGATAATTTGAAGTTCATCACAGAAAAACATTCTCCAGTCATGGTGAAATGGATTGTTACACGCTATTCCGCGATTTTTATCGCTTGGCTGGAGTTGATTTCCCTGATTTTGAAAGAGATGATTTCTGGTGGGAAGACGGTCAGAATCTCTATCTAGATAACATGGAAAAGCACGGTTTTGAACGAGTAAAAGACGAAAGTGCGGTACAAGTTGGTGATGTGATTTTAATGCAAGTTGGGGCAGATGTACCAAATCACGCAGCGATTTACATTGGCAATCAGCAAGTGTTACATCATAGTCCTAAACGTTTATCTAAACGTGATTTATATGACGGATATTGGCTTAAACATACACATAGTATTTGGAGATT
>NZ_JBHUFP010000014.1:2704-3223 GCF_042681465.1 Pasteurella oralis | reverse complement strand
TATGGTCTTGGCTGGCGTTTAGGTGCATTCAATGTGGATAAGTGGACGTTATATCAAGTGGCGCAATATTGTGATCAGCTTGTGCCAGATGGGTTTGGCGGTAAAGAACCTCGATTCACGTGTAATGCGTGGCTGACAGATCAGCGTAAAGCATACGATGTGATTAATGACATCTGTTCGATCTTCCGCGCAATGCCAGTGTGGAACGGGCAAGAGTTTACCGTCGTAATGGACAGACCTGCAGATCCGGTGTGGACTTATACAAATGCGAATGTTGTTGACGGTGAGTTTTCTTATCAATATTCAGCACAGAAAGCGCGACACAACGAGATTCACGTTGAATATGTTGACGCAAGTGATAGCTATGAAAGAAAGATCGAAATCGTATCTGATGATGATTTGATTCGTCGTCATGGTTTAAACATTAAAAAAGTGACGGCGTTTGGCTGCACATCACGTGGTCAAGCATTCCGCACTGGGAAATGGATTCTTGAAACAGAGAGGTTAGAAACAAAAACA
>NZ_JBHUFP010000014.1:2303-2694 GCF_042681465.1 Pasteurella oralis | reverse complement strand
ATTCGTCGTCATGGTTTAAACATTAAAAAAGTGACGGCGTTTGGCTGCACATCACGTGGTCAAGCATTCCGCACTGGGAAATGGATTCTTGAAACAGAGAGGTTGGAAACCAAAACCGTCACATTTACTGTCGGTGTAGAAGGCTTAATGCACATTCCCGGTGACATTATTCGTGTAGCAGATTGCCATTATGCAGATACAAATATTGGTGGTCGTGTAATAGCTGTCAATGGCAGAAAAGTGACGCTTGATAGAGAAATTACGCCATGGGGGAATAGTTATTTAACGTACATTAATCAAGAGGCTAAGCATACAGATATTCGCATTGTGAATGTAAATGGTAATGAAGTGACGTTAGAGTCAGAGCCTGTCGGTTTGGCTGAATTCGGTG
>NZ_JBHUFP010000014.1:1482-2293 GCF_042681465.1 Pasteurella oralis | reverse complement strand
GTCGGTGTAGAAGGCTTAATGCACATTCCCGGTGACATTATTCGTGTAGCAGATTGCCATTATGCAGATACAAATATTGGTGGTCGTGTAATAGCTGTCAATGGTAAAAAAGTAACGCTTGATAGAGAAATTACGCCATGGGGGAATAGTTATTTAACATACATTAATCAAGAAGCTAAGCATAAAGATATTCGCATTGTAAATGTAAATGGTAATGAAGTGACGTTAGAGTCAGAGCCTGTTGGTTTAGCTGAGTTCGGTATTTGGTCTTTAACAACACAAGAAATCAATGTGCAATTATTCAAAGCATTGACGATAAGCGAAGACAAGCAAGGTCAATATACGATTGTTGCGCTTCAACACGAACCACAAAAGGAAGCAATCGTGGATAATGGCGCAGTCTTTGAGCCAAAAGAAACAACACTTTCTACTGCTGGACTTGATAAAGTGCAACATGTCGAAGTACAAGCAGACGGTGATGGCGTATCGTTAAGTTTTGATTACGTGGTCAAGCACAGTGCAATGGTGAAGTATCAGATTAAATTATATAAAGACGGAACGTTTTATAAAATCTATGATGATTTAACATCACCAAACTACAAATTTATCGGTCTTCCCAACGGGGAATATGTTGCGGAAATTCGCGCTAAGAACGAGCAAGGACAGCTATCAGAGGCGGTTACTAAGTCGTTTAATATCAGCTTTGCTGTGAGCGAATTAACTACTGTTTCGAAAGTGTTTGGGATTTTGCTGCAGTGGAAAAATCCAGTATTCGCCAATCCAAATTCCGCGATCGAGATTTGGACGAGTG
>NZ_JBHUFP010000014.1:882-1472 GCF_042681465.1 Pasteurella oralis | reverse complement strand
CTGTGAGCGAATTAACTACTGTTTCGAAAGTGTTTGGGATTTTGCTGCAGTGGAAAAATCCAGTATTCGCCAATCCAAATTCCGCGATCGAGATTTGGACGAGTACTGAAAATCGTTTTGAAAGTGCTAGAAAGCTCGTAACGCTGGCATATCCAACAAATAGCTATTCATTTGACGGCTTAGGCGTGAATGAAACGCATTATTTCTGGGTGCGTATGATTGATACCGCTAACGGGAATGCGGGAGAGTTCACAGAATCTGTCGTTGGTACATCTGAAAGCTCGGGTTCAAAACTTGTTGAGTATCTAAAAGGTCAAATCTCAAGTAATGCTTTTTCACAAGAACTTGCTGAACAGATAACGAAGATTGAGAAGACTGGGAAAAGCAATGCAGCAAGAATGAATTCAATGCACATTCTTAAAGTTGAAGATCATGCTAGCGGTAAGAAAGCGATTGCGGGTATTGCAATTGGTGCAGATGCTGAGAGTGACGAATCTCAAGTGATTATTTCTGCAAGTAAATTTATTATTGCCGATCCAAACAGTAGCACTCTTAAAACACCGTTTTCTATCTTAACAGAAAATGGTAGC
>NZ_JBHUFP010000014.1:0-872 GCF_042681465.1 Pasteurella oralis | reverse complement strand
ACGCTGGCATATCCAACAAATAGCTATTCATTTGACGGCTTAGGCGTGAATGAAACGCATTATTTCTGGGTGCGTATGATTGATACCGCTAACGGGAATGCGGGCCAGTTCACAGAATCTGTCGCCGGCACATCTGAAAGCTCGGGTTCAAAACTTGTTGAGTATCTAAAAGGTCAAATCTCAAGTAATGCTTTTTCACAAGAACTTGCTGAACAGATAACGAAGATTGAGAAGACTGGGAAAAGCAATGCAGCAAGAATGAATTCAATGCACATTCTCAAAGTTGAAGATCATGCAAGTGGTAAGAAAGCGATTGCGGGTATTGCAATTGGTGCAGATGCTGAGAGTGATGAATCTCAAGTGATTATTTCTGCAAGTAAATTTATTATTGCCGATCCAAACAGTAGCACTCTTAAAACACCGTTTTCTATCTTAACAGAAAATGGTAGTGCTAAAGTGGTTTTAGATGGCGATTTAATTGCCAACGGGACTATTAGCGGAGATAAGCTTCAAGCTAACAGCATAATCACCGCTCCTAATATCGAAGGTGGCTATATCAAAGGTAACACTTTTGAGGGGGGATTGATTCGAGGAGCAAGGATTGAGGGGGTAACTGGTACTTTTACTGGCGATCTAGAAGTAAACCAAATTGTTGGCGGTAACATCTTAGAAGTTTTTACTTGTCGTTCAAAGAGAATTGGCACTATCAGTGCGGGATCTTTTGGTTCAAACCCAATGTATTATATTTCTTATTTACGTAAGCGAGTCAGAGTACTTGTTGAGAGTGTGAATGTTGATAGAGATTTATTTATTATAGATGCACTATCTTCGGTATCTGGTCGATTATATGAATCGACAGAAACTCGTCATGG
>NZ_JBHUFP010000013.1:0-7269 GCF_042681465.1 Pasteurella oralis | reverse complement strand
GATTATGTGCAAGAAATCGCAGCGGCTTTTGGTTCGACGGTAATGTATTCGGGGCGAAGTGAGAATAGCAAGGTCACACTTTCTCGTTTAGTGTTTCGTAATGCACAACATAAAACCACCCTTTCAGGCGCATTATGGGCGAGGGAGTCACATAACTTTATTAATGATGAAGAAGTGAGGATTCAGCGTAAACGGACAGGGGGATGGGAGTTAGGTTTACAGCATAAAGCTTATATTGGCAATGCAACGATTGATGTGGGTACGAGTTTTAAACGAGGGACAGGGTTAAATAATGCGATTCCTTATCCTGATGAACAGTTTAATGAAGGCACCTCTCGCATGAAGATTATTCATGCCAATATTGACATCAGCAAACCCTTCTCGTTTTTCAACCAGCGTTTTCTCTTTAACAGCAGTTGGCGAGGACAATGGAATAAGACGCCATTAGTGGCGCAGGACCGTTTTAGTATTGGTGGGCGTTATACGGTACGGGGCACGGATGGTGAATTATCCTTATCAGCAGAGCGTGGGTGGGTATGGCGTAATGAGTTAGGTTGGGTGTTAGGTAACAGTGGTCAGCAGTTTTATGTGACTTTAGATAAGGGTAAAGTGAGCGGTCCTTCTACTCAAGATTTATTAGGCACTACATTAGTGGGGAGCAGTTTGGGTTTAAAGGGCGGTTGGAAGTGGTTGAGCTACGATATGTTCATGGGTAAGCCTTGGCATGTGCCAGAAGGGTTTAAGACTTCTAAAAGCGTGGTGGGCTTTAATCTCAGTGCCAGTTTTTAGAGTGGTTGAACAATTACATTAGTGAATATATCGAGTCAATGAGCATTATAAATGCGTGCTGTATTAGGTAGTTAAGACAAACATTGGGTTTTAATTTAGATTTAAGTATAAGTCAGGAATTGGGTTATGAATAAGCATTGTTATCGTGTGATATTTAGCAAAACACAACAGCAGTTTATTGTAGTTTCAGAGTTAGCGAAGCTGGAAGGGAAAGCACAAGGCGAAAGTGAGGTCAGCGTTGAGCTTGAGGATGTGAAAACTTTTGCAAAACTGACCGCACTTTTGTCTTCTTCGTGGCAAACAGTTCAGTTATCTCAAGCTGTCCTTAAACCGCTATCCTTTGCCTTGTGCTGTGCATTGGGTTTTGTAAGTATTCAGGTACAGGCGAATCCAATGAATCTGACACATAATCCTTTAATTATTCAAGCCGACCCGACTGCACAAGCCAATCAACGTCCACAGGTGATGGAAACGGCAAATGGTATCCCGCAAGTGAATATTCAAACCCCAAATCAACAAGGCTTATCTTATAACCGCTATTCCCAGTTTGATGTGGATAGCAAAGGAGCGATTTTAAATAACAGCCGCCGAGATACCCAAACCCAATTAGGCGGTTGGGTACAGGCTAACCCGTATTTAGCAGGGGGTGAAGCGAAAGTGATTGTCAATGAAGTCAATTCTAATAGACCGAGCCAATTAAAAGGTTATGTAGAAGTGGCGGGTCAAAAGGCCGATGTCATTATTGCGAACCCAAGTGGTTTACATTGTGAGGGTTGTGGGGTGATTAATGCGGATAGAGCAACCTTAACGACGGGTAAGCCTCAAATTAAACAGGGACATCTTGATCACTTTGTAGTGGAAAAGGGTAAAGTCACCGTCAGCGGAAAAGGCTTAGATAACAGCCAGAGTAATTATACCGACATTATTGCCAGAGAAGCAGAGATTAATGCGGGGGTGTGGTCGAAGAAGGCTGTCAAGGTGACCACAGGGAAAAATAAAGTCAGTAAGAATAATGATGCGGTTCAAATTATTAACAGTAAATCCCAGAACAATCAAAAAGAAGAAAATGTCACGGAATACGCCTTAGATGTATCTCATTTAGGCGGGATGTACGCTGAAAAAATCCACCTCATTGGTACCGAAGCAGGTTTAGGAGTACGCAACGCAGGACATATTGGTGCCTCTGCGGGCGATGTGGTGATTGATGTGAATGGGAAGATTGTGAATCAACATCGTATTCAAGCACAACAGCATGTCACCCTCATTGCTAAAGGGGATAAAGGCACAATTGACAACACGGCTTCTGCTCAGGTATTGGCGAATCAAGGTCGTATCAATGTGCAGGCAGAAAAAACCTTAAATCAATCGGGAGTAATGGGGGCTAAACAGCAGGTTGCCGTACAAGCAGAGGCGATTACCCAGAGTAAAGCAGGTGAAATACAGGGTGGTGAAGTGCGTTTAACGGCGCAGGGACAAGTGATTAATCGCGGATTGATTAATAGTAAAGTTGAAACTGATAAGCAAGCGAAAACTGTCATTAAAGCAACATCTATTGAGAATGTGGGCACAGGACGTATTTATGGTGACCATGTAGCATTGATGGCAGACAGTTTACATAATCATGATGAAACTACATCAAGTGCGATTATTGCTGCGCGAAAGCGTTTAGATTTAGGAGTTAAGCAAATCACCAATCAAAATCACCAGTATTCAGGCGATACAACAGGGGCGACAGCGCTTTATAGCAGTGGCTCATTACACGTAGGAGAGAGTCTGAATGCACAAGATAAAGTGATTGGTCAAGCTGAGGTGCTCAATAACCGCAGTGCGCTAATTGAAAGTCAAGGCAATATGTATCTGAATGTTGCAACGATACATAATACGAATGACTTTTTTGCTACTGAATTACAAGTGATATCAGAAAAAGAAGTGGATTGGCACTACATCGTGCCACAAGGCGTAGCAGAATCTGAATTGCGCATAGATACCCGTTTATTGCATTGGTGGAGCCAATCAAGAGGACGTAATGGTTGGGCGGTAAACAGTAAGCCAAAGGATATTCGTAAACCACACAATGGTGATGTGCAGTCAAATTATCTGCCTGAAGTTAATCAATGTATTACTGGTACACAGGGGGCGGGTTGTGAGTTTGTCGCAGATTCTTATTATTTTCCACAAGATTTAGCTTGGCAGCATTTTGCGATTAAGCCAACTCTTCGTGAGAATGTGGCGACG
Source organism: Pasteurella oralis (assembly GCF_042681465.1). NCBI lineage: Bacteria > Pseudomonadati > Pseudomonadota > Gammaproteobacteria > Pasteurellales > Pasteurellaceae > Pasteurella > Pasteurella oralis. The sequence goes on along the minus strand of NZ_JBHUFP010000013.1, from coordinate 4,245 downwards.
CTTTTGAATGATGCCAAAGTGCCTGTTGCACCTATTGCTCCAGAGGAGCCAATAGCCCCACAAAATCCAAATGCAAGTGCCCAACAAGAATATGAGAAAAAACTAGCAGACTATCAACAGCAAAAAGCGGCTTATGACAAAGCGTATAAGGTTTATTTGCAAGAGAAAGCGCATTTTGATGAAAAAGTGAAACCTGCCTATTTACAGTGGGTGAAAGATAATGAAAACCAATTTACACAATTAGGTAAGGCGATTACGCAACATAATCAGCGTCGTGCGAGTGTCGCGGGTAGCCGTTATCGTAATTATTGGACTCACCGCGTAAATCGCCAAGTGGTAAAAGAGGATGTTGTGACTCAAACTCAAGCAGGCGCGATTTTAGCAGGCGGTGATTTGAAAATTGAAACTCAGCAGTTCAGTAATGATAAAAGCCGTGTATTGGTTGGAGGTCAGTTACAGCTGCAAGGCAATTTGGAGCAACGTCAAGCAGATGGTCTGCAATTTACGGAAAGCTATGGCAGCAAATATTATAGTTATCTTCGAAAACGTAAAAGTAAAACACCAAGCGGTAAGAATAAATACCAGCGTCGTAATGAGAATTGGTATTCGGGCTTATTAAGTAATTCTCAGAAAAGTATGACGTTACCTGTTGCCAGTGTTTTTGACCAATATGCCTTTGATAATGACTCCTTGGTCATTAAATCAACGGGTGAAAATTTACAGCTCCCGAGCACTAGTTTATATAAGATCAATCCCGCCGCAGATAGTCATGTATTAGTGGAAACTGATCCTGCTTTTGCTAATCGTAAGAAATGGTTGAGTGGTGATTATATGTTTAATATGTTACGAGGAGATCATAACCGAGTTCATAAGCGTTTAGGCGATGGTTATTATGAACAGCGTTTAGTACGTGACCAGATCAACCAGCTAACTGGGCGTCAATTCTTGGGTCATCACCAAGATATGGAAAGCCAGTATAAAGCATTGATGGATAATGGTGTGACGTTTGCGAAAAAATTTCATTTAACACCTGGGATTAGTTTAAGTCCTGAACAAGTGGCGCAACTGACTGCCGATATTGTATGGTTTGAACAACAAACCGTGACCTTACCCGATGGTAGAACACAGCAAGTATTAGCGCCACGTGTTTATGCTGTTACACAAAAAAGCGATGTCACGCCTCAAGGCACTTTGTTGAGTGCTAGTCAAGTAGATATCCATGCGAGTAGCATCAGTAATCAAGGCACTATTGTAGGGCGAGAAATTGTCGTATTAGACAATCAACAATTAACCAATCTAGGGACAATTGCAGGCGATTTAGTCAATATTCAGACTGCGGGAAATGTAGTTAATCAAGGGAGTATTGTTGCAGAAGAGGGATTATCTCTTGAGGTTGGTGGTGATTTAATCCAGCAAAGCACAACGCAAGCAAGTCATATCAACACGGGGTATTATCGTCACAGTGAAATCAATCTGGACCGTAAAGCATTATTACATGTGAAGGGTAAGAATGGTACTTTACAGGTGAGCGCACAAAATATTCACTTACTAGGTGCGGATATCCTTAATGAAGGCGTCGGCAATACCACAATCACTGCAAAAAATCAGTTAAAACTGACCGCACTTGAGACCATGAAGGCAGAAAAAATTGGGCAAGGCAATCATTATCGTAATGAACGAGTGCAGGATGTGGTAGTCAGTTATGTTAAAGGCGCAGGTGATGTGAAGCTGCAAGCCTATAATATTGCCTCTGAAGGGGCAAAATTGGAAAGTGCTAAAAAACTGACCGCACTTGCTGAGAATGATTTAGTATTAAATGCTGCAGTAAAACGACTTGATTATGATGAATATCATCAAACTAAGAGTGGTTCTTTTGTCAGCAAAACGAAACAAACAAGCTACGATGCTATTAGTGCAACTACTCATCAAGGTAGCCGGCTTGCAGCAGAAAATATTGTATTACAGGCAGGCAATAAATTGAGCAGTGGGGGATTGAGTGTTATAGCTGAGCAGCAAGTTCAAGCAGATGCAAAAACAATTGAGCTGGGTACAGTCACAGATGAACGTCATGAAACCCATTGGGAGAAACGGCGTAAATCAGGTTTAGCGGGCAGTGCAAAAGGTGGCGTTGTTGCTGTGGGCTATCAGCGTTCGAAAACGGGACATGATAGTAATACATCTGACGAAAATGTACAGGTGAGTCAATTGAATGCAAAAGGAGATATTCGCCTGAAAGCAAATGAAGCATTGACTTTAAATGCAACACAATTGCAAGCCGAGCAAGATATTTATTTAGAAGGTAAGGCAGTCAATATCAATGCGGTTGATGAAGTACATCGTAGTCGTGATAGTCGCTACAGTCAAACTTCAGGTATTGGTATTAATATGGTATACAACCCTATTGCAGTAGGGCGTGATAAATATCAACAACGCGAACAGCAAGGTGCGACAAAAGGGATTGTGGGGCAAGATATCGCACGTAATGAAGCTATTACCGATACGATTGAAATGACAGCGCGTGGCATAATGCCTTATGCCAAACATCAGCGTAGTAAAGGGAATAAATATAGTGAACACATTATTGCCAAAACAGCAGAGATTGATAGTAAAGGGCATTTGAAGGTCGTCGCTACTGGCGGAGATATTACGACACAGGGTAGCCAAATTGCAGTAGGGAAAACAGCGGAGTTTAATGCAACAGGCAATGTGAACTTTGATGTGGCGACAGATCGTTATCGCAAAAATGCAGATAGTGCTTCACGTGGTGCTGAGTTAAATGGCTTAAATAAATATGTAGCAGGCGTTGGATTTAGCCATGAAGCAGGTAATCAATCCTTACATGAGGAAAAAGGCACCTTGATTTCCGTTGGCGGAAGTAGCCAAGTCGTTGCACAAGAGGGCAATATTACAGGCAAAGGCTTAAGCTTGGTAAGTGAAGGGAAAAATGTGTTACAGGCGAAGGGCAATATTGTCCTTGAAACCGCACAGACTGAACAACGTGGTGGACAACAACGTAAGAGTCATGCGATAGGGGAACTTGCCATATCAGAAACCGAGCGTTTCTTTGGTTATCATCGTGAGCGTCATAATCAAGAAGGGGATACCTTAACGCATCAAGGTAGTCAGGTGGTGAGCCTAAATGACAATGTGGTAATTCAAGCAGGGCAAGATTATCGCCAAGTCAGTAGCACCTTACTTGCCAAAGATACCCTAGATATCACCGCACAAAATCTGTATTTCGATGCTACTCATAATGTGCAACAACATCAACAAAGTCAAAGTGATTTGAAGATTGGGCAGTTTAGCCGAGTGAAATCCCCTATCATTGATATAATTCAAACGGCAGAGCGCTTAGTGAAAAATAAAGATGCCTCAGACCGCCTGAAAGCAGCGAATGCAATGGGCTTAGCCGCGCAGGGATATTCCTTATACGACAACATCAATAAAATGGCGAATCAGCGCTATTCCTCTGCTTATCTATTACGGGTGGAATCCGGAATGGGCGTGGCACATAGCCGTCAAAAACAAGAAGTAGAAACGCGTATTAGCCAAGGTAACTTATTAAATGCAGCACATCTTCGCTTACATGCAGTGAGTGATAAAACGGCATCTAGTCCTTCTGATAGTACGGGCAACATTCGTCTAACGCATACCACACTGACAAGTCGCGATGATAAAGGACAACGTATTGCAGGGAGTACGCTCAACTTAACTGGTCGTCAAATTGATATTCAAGCAGGCGAAAGTCGGACGAAAGAGCGTTCTAGAGGACAGAATGTCGGTGTTGAAGTGGGCATGTTTGCACAATTTGGTGCGCAATCTGGTGTGGGCGCCTATGCAACGATAGGTGGTGGTAATCAGAAAGCCAATGGTGATAGCCTAAGTTATCATAATAGTCAGCTAGACAGTGAGCATGTCACTCTGCGTAGTAGCCAAGATATGAATTTAGTGGGAACGAGAGTACAAGGTAAACAAGTTGATGTTGAGGCAGGCGGTAACTTGCATATTGAAAGCCGTCAAGATGAGAGCCGTTTTGATAGTCAAAGTACTCAAGCGGGACTGAGTGCTGAAATCAGTTTCGGTAATGCTTGGAGTGTCAATGGTAATTTAAGTGCAGAGCGAGGCAAGAGCAACTATAAACAAGTCCGCGAGTTGTCAGGGATAATAGCGGAGGAAGGGGGTTATCATGTGACGGCAGAGAATGTGCATTTAAGAGGTGCAGTGATAGCCTCGACAAATCCAGCG
>NZ_JBHUFP010000012.1:0-3513 GCF_042681465.1 Pasteurella oralis | reverse complement strand
AATACCTGGCGGTGTCCTACTCTCACATGGGGATACCCCACACTACCATCGGCGTTACAGCGTTTCACTTCTAAGTTCGGCATGGAATTAGGTGGGTCCACTGCACTATCGCCGCCAAGATAATCCTATATGATGACGTCTCTACTCTATTATCCGTCTCTTATTCTCTTTATGCTCTTAATCTCTACCAATCATCAACAAGCTCACTAAATTAACCCTCTTCAACTCCGTCCACTTCGCTTTTCGTCTCTTTTCGTCAATAATCCCAACGCCTCACTCAACAAAAACACTTCAGCGTTGTATAGTTAAGCCTCTCGGGCAATTAGTATGGGTTAGCTCAACATATCACTATGCTTACACACCCCACCTATCTACGTCGTAGTCTCCAACAACCCTTACAGTCTTATAGACTGGGATGACTCATCTCAAGGCAAGTTTCGTGCTTAGATGCTTTCAGCACTTATCTCTTCCGCATTTAGCTACCCAGCAGTGCCTCTGGCGAGACAACTGGCACACCAGTGATGCGTCCACTCCGGTCCTCTCGTACTAGGAGCAGCCCCTTTCAATCATCCAACGCCCACGGCAGATAGGGACCGAACTGTCTCACGACGTTCTAAACCCAGCTCGCGTACCACTTTAAATGGCGAACAGCCATACCCTTGGGACCTACTTCAGCCCCAGGATGTGATGAGCCGACATCGAGGTGCCAAACACCGCCGTCGATATGAACTCTTGGGCGGTATCAGCCTGTTATCCCCGGAGTACCTTTTATCCGTTGAGCGATGGCCCTTCCATTCAGAACCACCGGATCACTATGACCTGCTTTCGCACCTGCTCGACTTGTCTGTCTCGCAGTTAAGCTTGCTTATACCATTGCACTAACCTGACGATGTCCGACCGTCATTAGCAAACCTTCGTGCTCCTCCGTTACGCTTTGGGAGGAGACCGCCCCAGTCAAACTACCCACCAGACACTGTCCGAGTACCTGTACCAGGTACTTCGTTAGAACATCAAACGTTAAAGGGTGGTATTTCAAGGATGGCTCCACAAGCACTGGCGTGCCTGCTTCAAAGCCTCCCACCTATCCTACACATCAAAATTCAATGTTCAGTGTCAAGCTATAGTAAAGGTTCACGGGGTCTTTCCGTCTAGCCGCGGGTACACCGCATCTTCACGGCGATTTCAATTTCACTGAGTCTCGGGTGGAGACAGCCTGGCCATCATTATGCCATTCGTGCAGGTCGGAACTTACCCGACAAGGAATTTCGCTACCTTAGGACCGTTATAGTTACGGCCGCCGTTTACTGGGGCTTCGATCAGGAGCTTCTCTTTCGATTACACCATCAATTAACCTTCCAGCACCGGGCAGGCATCACACCCTATACGTCCACTTTCGTGTTTGCAGAGTGCTGTGTTTTTAATAAACAGTTGCAGCCAGCTGGTATCTTCGACTGGTTCAGCCTTCGAGAGTCTATCTCTACAACCTACTCCAGCGCACCTTCTCCCGAAGTTACGGTGCTATTTTGCCTAGTTCCTTCACCCGAGTTCTCTCAAGCGCCTGAGTATTCTCTACCTGACCACCTGTGTCGGTTTTCAGTACGGTTTAATAAAGCCTTTCGCTTAGTGGCTTTTCCTGGAAGCGTGGTATCGGTAACTTCATTCCCTTAGGAACTCGTCATCACTTCTCGGTGTTTAATAAGAAACCGGATTTGCCTAGTCTCTCCACCTACCGGCTTAAACAATCATATCCAACAGATTGCTTACCTAACCTTCTCCGTCCCCACATCGCAGCTTTACCAAGTACGGGAATATTAACCCGTTTCCCATCGACTACGCTTTTCAGCCTCGCCTTAGGGGCCGACTCACCCTGCCCCGATTAACGTTGGACAGGAACCCTTGGTCTTCCGGCGAACGAGTTTTTCACTCGTTTTATCGTTACTTATGTCAGCATTCGCACTTGTGATACCTCCAGCAGACTTCTCAATCCACCTTCATCAGCTTACACAACGCTCCCCTACCCAACAGGCGTATCACTAATATTCCTCTCTTCGATTACCTTCCAACCGCCTCAACGTTTGGAACGCTTGACCAACATCCCACTTCACTTCGTTTCATGCAATGTCGTTAATCCTAAGGCGTATTAGTGATACGCCTGATGCCGCAGCTTCGGTGCTATATTTAGCCCCGTTACATCTTCCGCGCAGGCCGACTCGACTAGTGAGCTATTACGCTTTCTTTAAATGATGGCTGCTTCTAAGCCAACATCCTAGCTGTCTAAGCCTTCCCACTTCGTTTCCCACTTAATATAGACTTGGGGACCTTAGCTGGCGGTCTGGGTTGTTTCCCTCTCCACGACGAACGTTAGCACCCGCCGTGTGTCTCCTGAGTATCACTCTTCGGTATTCGCAGTTTGCATCGGGTTGGTAATCCGGGATGGACCCCTAGCCGAAACAGTGCTCTACCCCCGAAGGTGTCCGCTCAAGGCTCTACCTAAATAGATTTCGGGGAGAACCAGCTATCTCCCGGTTTGATTGGCCTTTCACCCCCAGCCACAAGTCATCCGCTAATTTTTCAACATTAGTCGGTTCGGTCCTCCAGTTAGTGTTACCCAACCTTCAACCTGCCCATGGCTAGATCACCGGGTTTCGGGTCTATACCTTGCAACTCAAACGCCCAGTTAAGACTCGGTTTCCCTTCGGCTCCCTTATTCAGTTAACCTCGCTACAAAATATAAGTCGCTGACCCATTATACAAAAGGTACGCAGTCACCCTTTCAGGCTCCTACTGCTTGTACGTACACGGTTTCAGGTTCTATTTCACTCCCCTCACCGGGGTTCTTTTCGCCTTTCCTTCACAGTACTGGTTCACTATCGGTCAATCAGGAGTATTTAGCCTTGGAGGATGGTCCCCCCTTCTTCAAACAGGATTTCTCGTGTCCCGCCCTACTTATCGCAAGCCTAGTACCACAATCGATTTTTCAGATACGGGATTATCACCCTCTACGATTGAGCTTCCCAGCTCATTCTCCTAAATCTCATGCTATCACTTGCTGGCTACTCCGCTTTCGCTCGCCGCTACTCACAGAATCTCGGTTGATTTCTTTTCCTCGGGGTACTTAGATGTTTCAGTTCTCCCGGTTCGCCTTACAAAGCTATAAATTCACTTTGTAATGATGGATTCTTCATCCATCGGGTTTCCCCATTCGGATATCTTGGATTTAACGCCTCTTATCGACTCATCCAAGCTTTTCGCAGATTAGCACGTCCTTCTTCGCCTCTGATTGCCTAGGCATCCACCGTGTACGCTTAGTCACTTAACTATACAACCTCAAGTGCTTTCATCACTCAACGTCGATATTAACTACTAAACACTTGACCGCCTTTTCTCAGTCAAGATTTCTTTTACTCAGACTTCATTATATTTACTGCTTTAGGCTTTATACCATTAAACAATAAACTTGAAAGTCTCTTCAGTTTTCAGCTTGTTTCAAATTGTTAAAGAACATTAAGACAA
>NZ_JBHUFP010000011.1:0-6284 GCF_042681465.1 Pasteurella oralis | reverse complement strand
CGCTGGATTTGTCGAGGCTATCACTGCACCTCTTAAATGCACATTCTCTGCCGTCACATGATAACCCCCTTCCTCCGCTATTATCCCTGACAACTCGCGGACTTATTTATAGTTGCTTTTGCCTCGTTATACAAAAAAACAGTCAATTCCTCAAAGCAAAACTTTTTTGAAATTGACCGCACTTTTTCGTTTAGTGGTTCCTTTTCAGAAAATCAACACCTTCGATTAAGAAAACCACTACGCATATTTCTCCATCAGGTCGATGATAGGTTGGGAGCTAGGACGATGGGATTCATATTTTTTTATCCCTTCAAGTAATTCATGTTGCCCATTAAAATAATGCACGTTTCCACCTTTATCCAGCATCAATTTAAGCAAGTCTAGCGCTTCAGGGACATAACCTGTCATTGCCAATGGAATCACTTGGTCTCGATTTGGAATATTCGGATCCGCTCCTGCATGTAGCAACGCCATTGCCGCATCAATATTTTTCGCTCTCATTGCATAATGCAATGGCGTCATGCCATACATATCTTGTGCGTTGATTGCTATACCCTTATTAATCAAATAGTTAATCGCTTTTTCTGATGGTTTATTAGGGTCGAATCCTAATAATGCTTTATGTAACCAATTCCAATGTTCTGATGGTGTAATTTCGAGTACATCACGTTGTCCACCTTGAAAAATAGCGTCTAAAGTAGCGAAGTCATCTTCATCCAATGCTTCTAATATTTGAACACCAACACTTAGCTTTGTATCCATTTAGTTATCCCCTTGTTCATATTTTTTCATATCTCTGATAATTCTATCTATGTCATTTTTCCCTGGCATTTCATCTACATGACCTCGATTTCGATGCATATTTTCCAATTTAAAGTTTTCTGGTCTCGCATTAACATAGTCATTCAATTGTTTTTGGCTCCAATTGAGCTCTTTCGCTGCTAATGACAAGCGACGATGTTCTTTCAAACTAGCCTTATCCCTAACAAGTGCCTTTACAAAAACGGTCAATTCCTCAAAGCCCAAAACTTTTTCAAAATTGACCGCACTTAAAATATTAGTCCGTAAACAACGCTTAAAAAATACAACACATTAGTTAAACAAATACTTACTCATAACCATTCGGATAACGTTCATCAAAATCGTAAAGCATATCTAAAAATGCCTCAAAATTTTCTGCCACAGGAAATAATAAATGCTTACCTGTTTCTTCATCATATTCATCGTGAATCACAAGACAAATTTTAGGTTCACTGCCTTTCGGATTATCACGGTAATCAAAACAGACAAAGTCACCACAAGCTGTACTGCCAAAAGAATACACATGTTCATAACCATATATTTCATCATTATAAAGATATTGTGCATAAATATTTTCTAAAGGTTCAAGATGTTCTTCTGTTTCAAATCCATCAAACCCAAAGGAACATAACGAGTCTTCGTTTCTATATGAATCATAATAATCAAAATAATCTTGAACGACTCTTAATGCATTATGCTTCCTAATTAACTCAATATACAAACAAGGTAAAGTTATCTTAAACATTTTCTCAAAATTTGAGATTTGAGCATCATCCACAGCACCCATATCATATCGAATATCTAAATTTCTAAACTTCATTTTACTTTCCTTCACTTAAAGAACCTTCTCCAATATGTTTAACTGCCTCATGAACATTTGTAGGAATTAATTGCATATTATTAGGTGCACTTTGTGCATTATGGTGCCAAGTCATCTGAAAAATTTTAGGCTTACCAGCATAAATATCGTTTAATTGCTGAGCTGTAAAATTATTTTTATCAATTACTCCGCTATCAATCGCCCTCTTTAAAGCTTGAGTAGCATTTCTCATTTCAACATCTCTTCTTTTATTGCTCGACATGTTTTGGTAATTACTTGGCTTTTCTATTTTTGTCGTAAACTTCGATACATCATCAAATATAGGCAATCCTCTTTTATCATAAGGAATATTGGCAATTTCCTGACGATGACCTAATTGATCAGGTTTAGCATAAATCTTAACCGCTTTACCTCCTTCAGATTCAATTACTGATACCGCTTCTCCTGTCTTTAAAACCTTGTTTGTCACTGTAGAACGGGGTTTCATCACTACTGTTGTCGATTTCACAACCTCTTTCTCAAAACCTTTCTCTATTTTATGACGAATTTGCTTTGGATCATAAAGTGACTTTTTAGCTGATGAGCTACCTATATTTTCTTCTTTTGAAAAGAAATGTGCCATATCCATCGCTAACTCAACGCCTTTCTCTACACTACCCTGTTTAGCCTTCAAGGCTTGAATCGTTTTGATATTTTCAGCTTCTGCTAACTGATAGAATTTAGTTTGTTCATCTAATGGAAGACCCATAACCCAACTATTCAGTAACCCTGATAAATCATCAGCAAAACCAATTCCCGCTAATAACTCATTTGGTACCGTTACTCGGCAATCAATATCACAATTCGCAACTAACGCTGCTCGTTGTTTTTCACTTAATACTTTAAAATATTCGTGAACCTCTTCTACACTTTCTCCATGCTGAATCGCTTTTTTCAACTCTCGTTGATAAGCAGAAATATCTTTGAGTGAAAGATAATTATTCTCCACCGCATTCTTACCAATCTCCCCACCTAACGAAGCATTGGTGAGACTCGATACCGTCGTGTTACTCTGACTTGAACTCTGTGCCGTTAGCCCACCTGCGACCGCTGCCGTAATCGAACTTAATGCGGTTATCTGTGCCTTTTCCTCTGCCGTCAGTTGTTCTGCGCGGTCTTTGTTGTATAACACCTTAGCTAACATCGGCGCAGCCAATTCCGAACTCGCCGCCGCTATCGCACCTGAACTCGGGTTACCTTGATTCGCTGCCGCCTCTATCGCTCCCCAAATCGCATGAGCAAGGGTATTCGTGATAACCTCGGTTTCACCTTTGTCATTGGTGGTTGCCTGTTTAATCCATTGATTCACTTCTGGTGAAGCCAATTGGGTTACAATCCCTGTTGCTGCTTGGTTAGCCAATATACCCGTAAATAATGTCGTCAACACCTCTGCTGTACGTTTATACTCTCCCCTATCTCCCCACTTCGCTTGTGCTTGTTCTGCTGCTAAAAGAGCGGTCTGTTTTTGTGTAATTTCAGTCTGATTCCCTGTTTGCTTCGCCTGTGCTAATGCACTCAGATAGCACACACTTCTTAGTCTATATCTTCAACTTACTTCCACAAAAAAATGCGACCAATTTATCAAAGTCCAAAACTTTTTCAAAATTGACCGCACTTTTTAACAAATAGGAAAATCATTTACATTAAATAATTATCAAGCTTGCTTCATTCTTTCCTGCTTTAATCTTACTCGCTCTTCCCAAATTTCCTCAGGAATATAATATTCTTCCGCCTCTTCCTTCGTTAAGTCGCTAATTCCTTTCATATAAAGATTAGGCCAACTATCTTCTTCATCTATATATGCAAATTTAATATTAAAATCCATATTATTTGATAGAGAAAAAATATATTGGTTCCAATCTTGAGATGTTACTTCTTTTAGCTTTCTCATTAAAATCATAATTTCATCCTCAATTTCATAAGGCCTTTCTCCCAAATTAAATGATACAATACTTCCATTCTCTAATTTCCATTCTGCCCCTCCTGAATAGCTCTCTGGATAAATTGATCCTATAAAGGATATCTCTATAGCTTCTAGCGGCATAATTTTCCACAAGAGTTCTCCTATTTTATGGTATATTTTCTGTTCAATCATTCTATTCTCCTGCTGCTGTATTTTTAATTATTTGTCTAGGCTGTATTATACCGTTGATGTTTTGTTCAATCGAAAACTCATGGGGTCTCTTACCATTTCCATCATATATTGGCTTAATACTCACCTCAACTTTTTGTCCTTTCTCTAAAGCCCGCTTCCATTGCATTTCCATCTGATACCATTTCCCTTTCACGCCATTTAACATGCCATCCATCGCAACTAAGTTCAAGCCCTCTCCCGCTCCTCCAAACATTGAAGCAAGTAAATGACCTCCACAATCTGTTTCTAAACGACATTCTCCACCCGCCATTCTCTGTTGATAGGTATTCCTATCACTCTTTTCTAATTTTAAATTCCCTTTAGCCTCCGAAACACGACCTAATTCATCTGTCTTATATTGATGATTATTGCTTAACTTATAAATCGTATTTGGCTCCGGCTTATTCAAATGCTTATTCCATCGACTTGTACTCACCACAGCTAGCGCTCATCTCTGACGAGTGCTGAAACAAAAAATGCGACCAATTTATCAAAGCTCAAAACTTTTTCAAAATTGACCGCACTTTCTTGTTACGCTGTTTAATATTTACGTTCCACCAAAACTTAACTCTTCTTGATAACCAACAACAGGCTCCTGACTACGAAAGGCTAACCACAGCACCAGTATATCTATCAGCACCGCTCTCGCTAAAGCAAAATGCAAACTTGTGTCTTCTTGGGCAAATAAAAAACAGAAATACACCTTATCACCCTGAATTTCAACTCCCCAAGAATTGGAAGAAATATCCCCTTGTTGTATCTCATCATCTCTCAAAATCGATAACACCCTATCTAAGAACGCAAAGTAATTGGGTCCACCCATCGGGTCATTTAAATAGCCTGTTAAAGGATGAAGCTGATGGTTTTCTTTCCAAAAACAAACAGGTATCACTTGCAATTTATGTTCAATATAGGAAAACACTAATTGCATAACTCACTCCTGTCTGCTACTTGGAAAAGCGGTAAATTCTGGATAAGTGTATCCTTCAATTCTCACACCTGAATTGGATATCCCTATTTCCATAGCTGGATAGACTGTCACTTTAGGTTCTAAGAAATCTTAAACTTTTACACTAGAGGGAGTAATACCTTGCCATATTTTCTCCTCATTATTAATAATTACAATTCTTGTTTTGCAAGCTTCACCAACTTCAAATTTTAAGACAAACTTATTTTAAATATTATCTGATAAAAACAGAAAATTCTGGACAAATTGATAGTTCAATTTGCATGCATTCTAAAAAAAATGATATGAAATTACCATTCTCATCTAATAAAATACTTTTTAAATTCTCTTTATATAAGTCAAAACATATCTTATCTTCATTATAAATAATAATACGCAAAGAATTTATAGTTCTATCAAAGCTTAAATTTAACTTCATAGTTTTATCTTTATTATGAAAAACACAAGTTTGAATAAATTCTTCAATTTCACAATCACAACCATACATTGAAATAAACTCATTGCAATTAGGTATATCATGTACATACATTTTTAATTTCCTCCTTTCAAAATTGTAGTTATAAATCTCCGTGAACCATCATTCATGACTTCAAAAGTCACTTCTATTTTTCTTATTCCCCCGCTACCTATTATAATACTTTCTCTAATTTCAAAATTTTGATGTTTTCCATTAATATTTTTAGAAAAAGACTCTTTAACATATGCTTTATCAGATAACATTTTTTCCAATGTTTTTTCTATGATATTTCTACCTCTTTGATCATTATAAATACCAATACTAGATAATTGCTGCTTATTTTGAAAAGCACGTGATGAGTTATGAATATCAAATCTAACATTTCCAAATAAATAATCATACTTACTTTTATCAAAAATCAGTTTAGGTGGATTAATTGATTTAATTTTACTATTGATATTTTCATTTAATAAAAAATTAAAACCACTACGATTCCGACCAAGATTCGCATTATCTTTTATATAATCTAATTGCTTCGCTACCTCACTTTGATACTTCAACACCTTCGTGGTATTGCCTAGTCGTTCCGCCTCTTTCGCTTTTTGTAATGCGGACTTGGCATTTTTCAATGGCTTCGTCACTGCCTCTGCGCCAGGTAGAACACCAATAAATGCTAAAGCATAATCAATCCCATCCTCCGCTTCAGCAAATGATTTTACGTCACCAACTATTGGCGTAAAGTCAGATAAAAATAATGCAACATCTCCTGTATTCCTTAAGCTCTCTACTAATTCAGGATGTTCTTTCGCAAATCGTTCTATCGCTTGCCGAGTTGCTTCATCTGCTTTTCCCTGTCCCTCTGCTAAAGCAGCCCAATCAACTTGTGGATTATCAATAAAGAGATTTAAATTGAAGTTATTCTCCACCGCATTCTTACCAATCTCCCCACCTAACGAAGCATTGGTGAGACTCGATACCGTCGTGTTACTCTGACTTGAACTCTGTGCCGTTAGCCCACCTGCCACCGCGGCTGTCATCGAACTTAACGCAGTGATTTGTGCTTTTT
>NZ_JBHUFP010000010.1:142264-166652 GCF_042681465.1 Pasteurella oralis | reverse complement strand
CGACGCAAGTTGTAATAATCTTTATACCTACAACGGCGCGTCGTTGTGTGCGGCGTATTATAGGCAAAAATTAATCTCATGCAACCTATTTTTTGCTTTTTTTTCACTTTTTTTATTAAAAGATTATTTTTTAAACTTTCGACTTTAAATATTCAATAATTATGTCGATTTTTATTCATCTATAGCTAATAAATGCAAAGCTTCAAAACCCCAAAGATGAATAATATGTTGGAATTGAGTTTCATAGTTAAACAATTGAGTACAAAAAATGAAATTTTTTTCTAGTATTTCTGATCGCACTTTTACGTTAGATAATAAACTTTTCACACGTAATGCAATTGCTTTGCCTGAATCCATAAAATATTTTACTTGTGGTAAGCATTGAGCAATTTCTTCTTTGATTAACGGAAAATGCGTGCAACCAAGTACAACTGTATCTAAATCCATAATCGCTTGCCAAGCTGACAACTCTTGTTTCAAAGCAATAAAATCCACATATTTTCCATGCAATTTTTGTTCTGCAATTTCGACTAATTTAGTACTACCAATCTTTTCTACCATACAATGGCTGGCATGATTTTTAATTAAATCATACACATAAGTTCTTTTTACAGTACCTTTTGTTGCAAGCAAACCGATATGTTTTGTTTCAGAAATTTCAGCAGCAGGCTTAATCGCTGGTACAGTACCAACAATTGGAATAGAAAAATGTTCGCGCAGTACAGGTAAAACAACTGTGCTTGCGGTATTACACGCAATCACAATAAGATCAAGTGGAAAGTCCTGATCAATTTTATGGCAAATTGATAATGTTCGCCGAACAATTTGTTCTTCAGTTTTTTCAGAATAAGGAAAATATGCATTATCAAAGCAATAAAGATAATGACAATTTGGTAAAAGTTGCTTTGTTTCTTTATAAACACTAAATCCACCAACACCAGAATCAAAAAAAAGAATTGTTGGTTGAGTTTGTTTATCCATGTACTTCCTCAGTAAAAATTTGTGGCTCAAGAAACAATTCTGCCACCATCATTGGATAAGTATTAACTTCAACTAATGCACGCCTTGCATAAGTATCATGTTGCAACCCATCTATTTTTGCCCACTGCAATATTTTTCTAACGCGATTCTGTTGACTAAATAACCATTCACCAAGTGCTCTATTACCTAATCGTTGTAACTCTAAATGCTGCAATAGAAAACCTTCAGGCATAAGTGTTCTCGCAAAAATAAGCGGTTTATTTTGTATATGCAACAATACTTCTCTACACCAGAAGCGCTCATATCCCCAAAATAAACACTTTTCACTTTCAGCTAAATTGGTTAACCAACATTCTGATAAAACCCTCACTTCTACAGGACCAAAATGTACTCTCAATTGCTTAGTTAAAGAAGAAGATAAAAGGAGCCACTTTTGTTCATTTTGGGAAAGTTGTTGCATCTTAATATTATCAGAAAACAACCAATTTGCCTCTTGCAAGTCCTTAGAATAATTATGCATTTGAATAAATCTCTTTATTGTTGAGCCAACGTTTGATTAAACTCTCCGCCACTTCAGGCTGCTCAACAATCAAGCGGCGCGCATAATATTGTACTGTTGGGATCATTTTACGATCTCGCATTAAATTTGCTACTTTAAATTCAGCAATACCCGTTTGCTTTGTACCTAATACTTCTCCTGGTCCTCGAATTTCCAAATCTTTTTCAGAAATAATAAACCCATCTTGTGTATCACGTAAGACTTGCAAACGTTTTTGTGAAATTTTGCCTAATGGTGATTTATACATCAATACACAAAAAGAGGCTGTACTCCCGCGTCCAACACGTCCTCGCAATTGATGTAGCTGAGATAATCCTAAACGTTCTGCATTTTCAATAATCATCAAACTTGCATTAGATACATCTACACCAACCTCAATTACAGTTGTAGCAACTAATAAATCAATTTCTGCATTTTTAAATGCCGTCATGATTTCTTGTTTTTCAGTCGGTTTCATTCGTCCATGCACTAACCCTATACGTAAGTGCGGTAAGATTTTTCTCAAATCTTCTGCTGTCGCTTCTGCTGCCTGCGCTTCAAGCATTTCAGATTCATCAATTAAAGTGCAAACCCAATAAGCTTGGCGCTTTTCATTAACACAAGCATGGTTTACTCGTGCTATTACTTCATTGCGCCGATCTTCAGAAATTGCTACTGTAGTAATGGGTGTACGACCTGGTGGTAGCTCATCAATGATTGAAGTATCTAAATCTGCATAAACTGTCATCGCCAATGTTCGAGGGATCGGTGTTGCCGTCATAATTAATTGATGGGGATATATATCTGCTTTCTTCCCTTTTTCACGCAACATTAAACGTTGATGAACACCAAAACGATGCTGTTCATCAACAATGACTAATGCTAAATCTGCAAACTCTACTTCTTCTTGGAAAAGAGCATGTGTACCGACTACCATCTGAACCTTGTTAGTTTGAATGCTTTCTAATTCAACTTGACGAGCTTTTCCTTTAACTTTCCCTGCTAACCACCCAACTTTAATTCCAAGCGGTTCAAACCAACGCTTGAAATTAGTTGCATGCTGTTCTGCTAAAATTTCAGTAGGTGCCATTAATGCTACTTGTTTACTATTATCAATAGCCAGTAATGCCGCTAAAGCAGCCACGAGGGTTTTACCGGAACCAACATCCCCTTGCACTAAACGCATCATTGGGTAATTATTTGCTAAATCTCGCTCAATATCTTGTGTCACTCGAATTTGCGCGTTGGTTGGCTGAAAAGGCAATTGTGCTAAAAAACGTTGTTTTAAATCTGTCTGGTAGCGCAACACACAAGCTGAAAATTGTTGCGTTCCTAACCGCACTTTCTGCATTGCTAGATTATGTGCTAACAATTCTTCAAAAATCAGGCGTTGCTGTGCTGGATGTGTTCCTTTTTCTAAGGCTTCAAGTGAAATATCTGGTGGCGGTCGATGCAGAAAATGAATCGCTTCTTTCAAGCTAAAAGGGTGTGGATTAAATTCATTAGGTAAAATTTCCGCGACTTGGATTTTCTCAAGTAAGGCTAAAGCTTGATCTGTTAACTTTCGTAATGAATTTTGTTTTAATCCTTCTGTAGTGGAATAAATTGGAGTGAGATTTTCTTCTAAAATGAGTGGCGCATTATCACGAATAATTTGATACTCTGGATGATGCATTTCTGCCATAAAACGCCCACGTTTTATCTCACCAAAAGCCTTGATTCGACTGCCAGGTTGTAAGCTATTTTTCATACCCGCATTAAAATTAAAAAAACGCAGCATAAGCTTAGACGAACCATCTGAAAGTGAAACAGTAAGGATCGGACGCTTACCAAATTGCACTTCGCAAGTTTGAACAATTCCTTCTATAGTCGCATAACTATCTACTCGAAGATCAATAATCGGAGTGATTCTTGTACGATCTTCATAGCGAATAGGCAAATGAAAAAGCAGATCTTGAAGATTGTTAATACCAATCTTACTTAGTTTTTCAGAAATAGCAGCACCAACACCAGAAAGCGCGGTTAATGGTACAGCATTAAGGAGTTGAGTTGTCATTTATTGATATTGCGTTCAATATTAACAAAACCTGGTATTGCTTTGATTTTACGAATAATATTAGCCAAATGTTTCGTATCTTTCACTGTCAATAGTACAATGATTTGATACAAGCGACCTTCTTGTTCCTCTGTCCAAATACTTTGAATATTACTATCTAGAGAGGAAATAGTATTAGTTAAATTTGGTAAAGCACCTTGTTGATTAATCAATTCAATCCGTAATTCAGCTTCAAAATCAATTGCATTATCACTTTGTTCCCATTCAACAGACATATAATGCTCTGGATTTTCTTTACGATGCCTTAAGTTTGCACAAGATTCGTGATGAATCACTAAACCTTTACCAGAACTAGTATAAGCGACAATTGGATCACCAGGAATTGGATGGCAACATTGTGCAAATGTCGTCAATAGCCCACCAGCATTTTTAATCTCAAAATGATCTTTACTATGAGTTAAGTCACCATCAGTATCAATTTCAATTGCTTCCCCCAGTAAACGATAAGCAACAACAGCACTCATTTGATTACCAAGACCAATTTCCATCAGCAAATCATCAAAATTTTCTAACTTTAATTCATGCAATAAATTTTGTACTCGTGTCTTATCTAATTCGTCTAATTTAGTTGGCGCCAGGGCACGAATTAGTTGACGTTTACCTAACGCAACAGCCTCGCCACCTCGCAATTGTTTGAGGAAATGACGAATGTTAGTTCGCGCTTTGGCCGTGACGACAAAGTTGAGCCATCCTGCACTTGGTTGGGAATTTGGTAGTGTAATGATATCAACCGTTTGTCCTGAAGTAAGCGCTTGTGATAAAGGATAGGATTTACGATCGACATTTGCAGCAATACAGCTATGACCAATATCAGTATGTACCGCATAAGCAAAATCAACTGGTGTTGCACCAACAGGCAATTCTACAATGCGCCCTTTTGGTGTGAACACATAAATTTCTTTCGGGAAAAACTCAGACTTCACACTTTCAATAAACTCAAAAGAATTACCAACACTTTGTTGTAATTCAATTAAACTTTGCAGCCAACGCTGAGCACGAATTTGTACTGTTGTACTATCGTTTTTGCCGCCTTCTTTATATGCCCAATGAGCTGCCACCCCCATTTCTGCCATTTGGTCCATTTCTTCAGTACGAATCTGAACTTCTACAGGGACACCATGTGGCCCGATCATTGACGTATGTAAAGATTGGTAACCATTAGCTTTAGGTACAGCAATATAATCTTTCACTCTGCCTGGGCGAGGCTTATACAAACCATGCATTTGCCCTAATACACGATAACAAGTATCAACATCTTTCACTACAGTACGAAATGCATAAATATCCATAATGGAATGAAATTGCTGATCTTTAAGTTTCATTTTTTGGTAAATTGCATATAAGTGTTTTTCGCGTCCAAAAACACGAGCATCAATACCAACGTCTTCTAAGCGCCCTTTAATTTCATTAGTAATACGTTGAATCATATCTTTACGATTCCCACGCGCAACTTGAATGACTTTTTGCAATACTGCATAACGCTGAGGATACATAGCTTCAAACCCAAGATCTTCAAGTTCATTTTTGATATGCTCAATTCCTAAACGGTGAGCTAATGGACTATAAATTTCAAGCGTTTCTTTCGCAATACGACGACGTTTATCTGGTCGCAACGAACCCAACGTGCGCATATTATGTGTACGGTCAGCTAATTTAATTAAGACGACACGAATATCACGTGTCATAGCAAGAATCATTTTACGAAAGTTTTCGGCAGCAGCCTCTTTACGTGTACGGAATTTTAACTTATCGAGCTTGGATACACCCTCGACAATTTCCGCGACACTTGCACCAAATTCCGCCTCTAATTGTTCTTCCGTATATGGCGTATCTTCTATCACATCATGCAATAATGCCGCCATAACTGCTTCATGATCTAAACGCATTTCCGCAATAATAGATGCGACGGCTACTGGGTGAGTGATATAAGGCTCGCCACTTGAACGAGACTGTCCCTCATGTGCATCACGCGCAATCACATAAGCACGCTTAACTAATTCGATCTGTTCTGGGGGTAAATACGCTTCAATGATGCGATTTAAACTTTCAAAAAGATACAAGGGACACCTGACTTAAAGCTAGTTGATAAAACTTTATAAAAAACGACCGCACTTTTATTGACTAGATAATAAAGATACTGCATGTAATTCCGTATTTTCTCTCTCTAACGCATCATAACGCTCCTGTGCGTTCATAATTTCATTATTGATTAAACCTTTTTCAATCTCGCGTAACGCAATCACAGTTGGTTTATCATTATCTTCAGGTACTAAAGGTTCGCGTAAATGTAACTGTAATTGTCTTGCACGACGAGCTGCGGTTAAAATTAAATCAAAACGGTTGCCAATTTTTTCTACCGCATCTTGCACTGTAACACGAGCCATATATTACTCCATCTCTTATTCAAAAATTTTAAAAAAGGGCTAATATAATACTAAAATGAAGCTTATTTTGCTAGTAATTGTTCGATTAACTGCTGATTTTGTTTTTCTTGATAAGATAGCGTTAAACGCTCTGCTCGCAAAATCGCCTGTAAGTCAGCTAACGCTTGCTCAAACACATCATTAACGATCACATAATCATACTCGTTATAGTGGGAAATTTCCTCAATTGCTTTTGACATCCTTGTTGCTATGACTTCTTGACTATCTTGACCACGCCCAATCAGCCGCTGTTCTAATTCTGTTAAGGAAGGCGGTAGAATAAAGATGCTTTTTACACTAGGCACTTTCTGGCAAATTTGCTGTGCACCTTGCCAATCAATATCTAAAAAAACGTCAATACCTTGCGCAAGATTTTCTTCAATAGCGGGTAAAGACGTTCCATAGTAATTGCCACCAAATACGTTTGCGTACTCAAGAAACAAATCTTGTTTGATTAATGACTCAAACTCTTCTACAGATACAAAATAATAATGTACTCCATGACTCTCACCTGGACGAGGTTGTCTAGTTGTATGAGAAATTGACACCATCATTTTATTATTTTGCTGTTGTTGTAATAACGCTGAAATTAATGAAGATTTTCCCGCGCCACTTGGTGCCGAAAGAATATATAAATTACCTTGTGCCATAACCCGTCCCTTTTAAATGAAATGATGTTATCTATTATGCCGAGAAATCTATGTAAAATCAGCTAAAAATAGCAAAGCGCGGTCATTTTTCAGAAAATTTTATCCCTCTATGATTTCACCTGTTATTAAATCTTCAAATGCCATAGAAACTGAATTCACGCAATAACGTAAACCTGTTGGAGCGGGTCCATCTTCAAATACGTGACCTAGGTGTGAATCACATTTTCCACAGCGAATTTCCACACGTGGACGTGATAATTTGTAATCATCTAAATAACGAATTGCGTCAGGGGATATTGCTTCAAAAAAGCTAGGCCAGCCACAACCTGCATCAAATTTTGTATCTGAAATAAACAATGGTGAATGGCAGACTACACAGCGATACAAGCCTTTTTTCTGTTGATTTAATAATTTACCAGTAAAAGGATGTTCAGTACCTTGGTTTAAACAGACATGTACTTGGATATCTGTCATTTCTTCTCTTTTTTTCATTTTCTTTCCTAATAAAAATTATCTTATGATCTGTTTTAAAAAATCGAGTAATTTTTCACAAGTCACATTTTTTATTATTTTGACATAGATCACAAAAAGTTTATCTGTTATTGTTTTCCCTGTAGTCTGGTTTCACAACTAAAAAAAAACCGTGCTATAATCTCCCGCGACAAAAAACAAAAGGGAATCACTCCATTTTTGTTCTATGTAACAGTTTTGTTTAACTTTAAATATAGGTGAAAATCTTATGGCAATTAAAATTGGTATCAATGGCTTTGGCCGTATCGGTCGTATCGTATTCCGTGCAGCACAACATCGTGATGACATCGAAGTTGTAGGTATCAACGACTTAATCGATGTTGAATATATGGCTTATATGTTGAAATACGACTCAACACACGGTCGTTTCGATGGTACTGTTGAAGTTAAAGATGGCAACTTAGTGGTTAACGGTAAGACCATCCGTGTCACTGCTGAGCGTGATCCAGCAAACTTAAACTGGGGTGCAATTGGTGTTGATATCGCGGTTGAAGCAACTGGTTTATTCTTAGATGATGCAACTGCACGTAAACATATTACTGCAGGCGCGAAAAAAGTTGTTTTAACTGGTCCATCTAAAGATGCTACACCAATGTTTGTAAGCGGCGTTAACTTTGATACATATGCGGGTCAAGATATCGTTTCTAACGCATCTTGTACAACAAACTGTTTAGCACCACTTGCTAAAGTCATCAACGACAAATTCGGTATCAAAGATGGTTTAATGACGACTGTTCACGCGACAACTGCAACACAAAAAACTGTCGATGGTCCATCTGCAAAAGACTGGCGTGGTGGTCGCGGTGCAGCACAAAATATCATCCCATCATCAACTGGTGCAGCTAAAGCAGTAGGTAAAGTCATCCCAGCGTTAAACGGTAAATTAACAGGTATGGCATTCCGTGTTCCAACGCCAAACGTATCTGTTGTAGACTTAACTGTTAACTTAGAAAAACCAGCAACTTACGCTGAAATCTGTGCAGAAATTAAACGTGCTTCTGAAAATGAAATGAAAGGTGTATTAGGTTACACTGAAGATGCTGTTGTTTCTACTGACTTCAATGGTTGCGCATTAACTTCTGTATTTGATGCAGCAGCAGGTATCGCATTAACAGATACTTTCGTGAAATTAGTTTCTTGGTATGACAATGAAACTGGCTACTCAAACAAAGTATTAGATTTAGTAGCTCACGTTTATAACTACAAAGGTTAATTACCTTTATTTACTTTCATATAGCCTCTTGCTCTGCAAGAGGCTATTTTTTTATCTATATTTAATTATGAGAAAGCAATAAAAAGCTGAATTCCCAATTGAAAATTCAGCTTACAATTAATCTTTGCATAATCACATATTACTCACTTAGCAAATACTACCTCTTTTTGGATAATAATTAGATTATGCTGTTGCAAAGTAAACTACTTACTCGCTGCTTGCTCTAATTTAGCACCAGCTTTCTGAATATCTTTACCAACACCTTTAGTGGTTTCACAAGCCGTTAGAGTACACGCAAATATAATTGATAAGAAAATAGCGACTAATTTTTTCATCCCTAGCTCCTGTATTTTCAATGAACAGAATGAGTCTAAAATAATTGACTCAATCCCATCCTATATGATCTTTGATAAAATACAAAACATTAATCACAAAATGATCGCTTATCACAGGATTATGATATCAATATCATCGTTAAACTTACGTAAATTTCATCACAATTTCAATAAAAATAACTAGTCTATTTAGGCGAACAAGTGTAAGCTAATACAGTTAATTATCATTATAATGAATCAAGGATACTATGGATAAATTGAACTTACATTTTGTAAACCGCATCCGTGAACAAGCAATACATTTATCAAATGAACCGGCACTACGTTATCGTGATCATGCAGGCTGGCAAGATATAAGCTGGCAGCAATTCCAACAACATATTGATGCACTCTCCTATGCATTATTGGCGAATAATATTAATGTACAAGATAAAGTGGCTATCTTTGCTCATAACATGCCTCGTTGGACGATTACTGATATTGGCACTATGCAAACACGCGCCGTAGTAGTTCCTATTTATGCGACGAGTGCAGCAAAACAAGTAGAATATATCCTTAATAATGCTGATGTAAAAATTCTCTTTGTTGGTGATCAAGAAGAGTACAATTGTACGCTAGAGATATTAGAAAATTGTCCTCAGCTGCAAAAAATTGTTGCAATGAAAGAAAATATTGATTTGCAAAATAATGTTAAAGCCTGCCACTGGCCAACATTTATTGCTGAAGGTAATAACGTACAACAATCCTTATTACAAGAACGCCTTGAACATAAAAAATTAGATGACTTGTTTACTCTAATTTATACGTCAGGCACAACTGGCGAACCTAAAGGTGTTATGCTTGATTATGCAAATCTTGCCCATCAACTACAAGCCCATGATACTGCCTTCGCCACTTTTAATGTTAGCCAATATGATGTATCACTGTCATTTTTACCTTTCTCACATATTTTTGAACGCGCTTGGGTTGCTTATGTACTACATCGTGGTGCAGTCAATTGTTATCTGGAAGATACTAATCAGGTACGCGAAGCATTAACTGAAATTCGCCCAACATTAATGTGTGCTGTACCACGTTTTTATGAAAAAATTTATACTGCTGTTTGGGATAAAGTACAAAAAGCTCCTTTTTTGCGTCGTGCAATTTTCAATTGGGCAATTTTTATTGGACAAAAGCGCTTTCAATTGGCCATGCAGAAAAAACCAATTCCTTTTTTATTGCGTAAACAATATGCACTGGCTGACAAGCTTGTACTTTCTAAATTACGTCAATTATTGGGCGGTCGTATTCGCATGATGCCATGTGGTGGTGCTAAATTAGAGCCTACTATTGGTTTATTTTTCCACAGCATAGGTATTAACATTAAATTAGGCTATGGAATGACAGAAACGACAGCGACAGTTTCTTGCTGGGAAGATGATCATTTTGAGCCTAATTCTATTGGTACATTAATGTCTGGTGCAGAAGTAAAAATTGGCGAGGATAACGAAATTTTAGTACGCGGTGGTATGGTTATGCGTGGTTATTATAAAAAGCCACAGGAAACAGCTGAAAGTTTTACTGAAGATGGTTTCTTAAAAACAGGTGATGCGGGTGAAATTGATGAACATGGCAATTTGTATATCACTGATCGTATTAAAGAGCTGATGAAAACGTCGAATGGTAAATATATTGCACCGCAATATATTGAAACTAAAGTTGGTAAAGATAAGTTCATTGAACAAATTGCTGTGATTGCAGATGCCAAAAAATATGTTTCTGCTTTAATTGTACCTTGTTTTACTAGTCTTGAAGAATACGCAAAACAGCTTAATATCAAATATCATGATCGTATGGAATTGATCAAACATTCTGAAATTATTCAAATGTTTGAACAACGAATTAATGAATTACAAAAAGAATTACCAAGCTTTGAACAAATTAAAAAATTCACTTTATTACCACAAGCATTTACAACAAAGATGGAAGAAATTACTCCTACACTTAAACTGCGTCGTAAAGTCATTGTAGAACGTTACAAGACTCAAATTGAAGCAATGTACAAAGAATATACACATAAAAAAGATTAAATTAGCTAAACAAAGGGCTTCAATCAGATATTGAAGCCCTCACTTTCTTATCTATCACAAATATGTAAAAAGGTGATCTTGACTAAATAAATTAATATCAACAAAGATCCTGATGAAATTCTTGAAAAATCGACCGCACTTTACTTACTCAAACAAGAAAAATAACTGTCAGCAGTATATTGTAAGAAATTGGCATAAGAATTCATCCCTAAACTTACCGCATCACCCATTGGATCTAAACGTCCAACATGTACCCCCGTTCCTTTACTCAAACCTTCAATCACTTTCGGTGTAAATTGAGGCTCTGCAAATAAGCAATTCACCTTATGCTCTTTAATTTCTGCTTTAATCTTAGCTAGTGTTTTCGCCCCTGGCGCCACTAATGGATTAATTGTGAAATAACCAGTTTGCTTCAACCCATAAGTATTGTTGAAATAACTATAAGCATCATGGAAAACATAAAATCCTTTATTTTTTACAGGTGCAAGCTGTTGCTTAATTTTTTCATTTTGAGCGGCTAAAATGCGGTTAAATTCTGCTAAATTTTGCACAATTTTATCTTTTTTCTCTGGATAAAGCTCTGTTAAACGCGTCGCTAAGCGAGAAGCAACAATTTTACTTATCTCTGGTGAATACCATAGATGCCAATTAGTGCTATGGTCATGATCATGTGCATGAGCGTGGTCATGATTGTGCTTGTGGTCATGCTTATGTTCATGGTCATGTTTATGTTCATGGTCATGTTTATGTTCATGGGCGTGTTTATGATCATGGGCGTGTTTGTGATCGTGGTCATGTTTGTGATCGTGGTCATGTTTGTGATCGTGGTCATGTTTGTGATCGTGGTCATGTTTGTGATCGTGATCATGTGCCTCACCTTCTAAAAAAGGACCAATTTCAGCAAAATCAGCGATACTAAGTACTTTTTTGAACGGCATTGGACGCAAAGTTTTATCAAGGAAAGCATCAATATCTTCACCAATCCAAACAATTAACTCTGCAGATTGTAACTTCTGAATATCTGAAGGTTTTAAGCTATAGTCATGTGGTGAAGCGCCTGTTGGTACCAGCACTTCTGTATCAGTTACACCATCTGCAATCGAAGAAGCGATAAAACCTAATGGCTTAATTGAAGTGACAACATTTGCACTGACTACACAAGAAAATGAAGCTAATGCAACAGCTAACGCGGTTTTCTGCAAGTTTTTTGGTAAAAGGCGCATATACAATTCCTTAGTTAAGAATAGTTATCAAAAAGTCGTCTTAGACTACTCTCTTTTCTCACAAATTGCTATCTTTTTTTTATATGAAAAATAAGTTTCTATCAAAAAAGCGAATGGCTATTCGCTTATTTTAACGAGATATAAAGCTAACGTAATAGTTTATCAATGACACGAGAAACAGCAAAAAAACCAAAGCTTGCTGTGATCATGGTAGCCGCACCAAACCCGTTCGCACAATTCATTGTGGCAGAAGTATCACAACTATCTGCAACTTGCGGAAAAATGAGTGGTTGAGTAGAAAAAACACAATCAATACCAAACTTACGCTTTGGATTTTGGCTAAAATGATATTCTTTACGCAACACAGAGCGTACTTTTGCAGCTAGCGGATCTTGAATAGTCTTACTTAAATCAGCAATTTGAATTTGTGTTGGATCCGTTTGTCCTCCCGCCCCACCAATTGTAATCATTTTTATTTTCTGCCTTTTACAATAAGCGATTAAAGCCGCTTTTGTTCTTACGCTATCAATTGCATCGATCACGTAATCATAGCCGCGAGATAAATAATCCACTAAATTTTCGTCACAAATAAAGTCATCGATAATATCCACTTCACATTCTGGGTTAATCAACGTCACACGCGCCTTCATCACTTCTGTTTTTAGTTTACCTACATTACCTGATAAAGCATGAATTTGGCGGTTAATATTCGTGACACAAATATCATCCATATCAATTAATGTCAGCTTACCAATTCCAGAGCGGGCTAAAGCCTCTACGCACCAAGAACCAACACCGCCAATACCGATAACACAAACATGAGAATATCTTAAACGAGTCAATGCATCTGTGCCATATAACCGTCCAATTCCAGCAAAACGTTGCTCGTAATTATCTACGCGTTCCATTATTGTAATACCCATACTCGACCATAATGTTTTGATAAGCCTGCAATATGACCAGCATCATCTCCTATCCCACGATACAAATCAAAATGGTGACCTTTTACCGCGCCGCCCACATCAAGTGCAACCATTAAATGTAACTTATGCTCACCAGTCCAACGACCATGAGTATCAATTTGTGGCACTTCTACTAGCAATAAACTGCCCAAAGGAATGACATTACGATCAGCAGCAACAGCAGCCATCGGTACTAATGGTACACCAGCAGCACCTTTTACTTTGCCATAAGGATCATTTTTAAAAAAGACATAAGACTCATTACGCTCAAGCAAGGCTTGTAAACGAGAAGGATTTGCTTTTGCCCAATCACGAATGGCTTGAATAGACATTTTTTCTTTTTCAATCTCGCCATCTTCAACTAATAAACGACCTACACTAGTATAAGGAAAACCATTTTGCCCCGCATAAGCGAAATAAGTTAAATTACCATCACCAAAATCAACATATCCACTTCCTTGTACACCTAACAAAAAGTTATCTAACATTGAATCACTGTATGCTAATTCTAAGCCTTTTTTCGCTAACGCCCCGGCATACACTTGAGCACGACTAAAACGTTTTTGCTTTGGCATTGCATAAATTGGCTGATTATATTTTCCTTGTTGTGTACGGCGGGCATGAATAACAGGTGAATAATAGCCAGTCATCAACACATTCTGGTAACCATCAAACCCTTTCATTAAGTGAGTTTGGATCCCAAAATCGGATAAATTACGAACATCACCACCAGACAATACCCAATTAGTCACTTTTACATAATGGTGATCGAACTGATTAGTTAATTTATTGGAATAATTTCTGACATTGGACACTTGCGTTAAAAAATCACCTTGATTAATCACCGCACTTTGATTTTCAACATTTGGTACCGCATTGAGAATAGCCTGCTGATATTCTCGTCCGGCATACTTCGCACCAAACTGCTGTGGATCAACTTGATTAATGGCAGTTGATGTCCCTTTGGGATTGGAAGAACAAGCCGCAAGCAGGATGGCACCTAAAAGTGCGGTCACTTTTACTAAAGATTTGCGCTGAAACATCATGGATTTCTATTCCTAAATAATAATCACTAAACTAAAAGCGCATACGCTATCAGAAATCCACTCAAAAATATAGCCTCGAAGCCATATATTATTTCCACTTTCCCCACCAACTATTATCCCCTACCAATGCAATAAAGCATAAAAAACAAGCATATTGTTTATTTTTATAACAAACACTCAGATTTAACGCATTTTTTTATTGCAATAAATTTTGAAACAAGTATATTACGCCTTCACAGACGCGGGGTGGAGCAGCTTGGTAGCTCGTCGGGCTCATAACCCGAAGGTCGTCGGTTCAAATCCGGCCCCCGCAACCAAATTCGATAAAAGCCGTTAGTTCAGAAACTAACGGCTTTTTTATGAAGTCATCATACATAAACGTTGTTCAATAAAAAGGACAAATAGAAATTTGCCCTTTCAAACATGTTATATCGAACTCATTGACTCTTATATGTATCAAACACCTAAAGTAGAATTTGTGCGTTATTCTACAAGTGTCACATCATACTGAAAAATCATTCACTTTTTAGCGCAAGTTTATCTAACAATTTTTGATGAATACCACCAAAACTACCATTAGACATCACTAAAATATGATCTGATGGTTTTGCTTCTGCAACAATTGCCTCTACTAATTTATCTAAGTTTACATTCCACATAACAGGTTGTACACATTGATTTGCGATATCAACAACATCCCAGCCCATGTTCTCAGGTTGAAACAAGAAGACATTATCAGCTCTGCCTAATGCTGGTGCAATCTCATCTTTATGCACGCCCATCTTCATCGTATTAGAGCGTGGCTCTAACACAGCTAAAATACGTACTCCCCCACCGACTTTATCGCGAAGTGCGGTCAATGTTGCCAAAATTTCTGCAGGATGATGCGCAAAATCATCATATACAGCCACCCCATTGACTTCACCTTTCATTTCCAAACGACGTTTTGGGCTAATAAAGGTCGTAAGGGCTGCACAAGCCTCTTGAATTGCTACACCAGCATGATGTGCTGCTGCAATAGCCATCAATGCATTGTGCATATTATGCTGACCAACCACATTCCAATGCACTTCTGCCACTTTTTCTCCCTGATAAAATACAGCAAATTGTGTACAATCATTCGTAAGACGTTGTGCAAACCATGCCTGATCTTCACCTAAAAATTGTTGCTCAGACCAACAGCCCATTTCTAATGTGGCTTTCACACTGACCTCATCTGCAACAGAAAGTACACAACCACTAGCAGGAATTGTGCGAATCATATGATGGAATTGACGCTGAATGGCTTTTAAGTCATCAAAAATATCTGCATGATCAAACCCGATATTATTGATAATTAGTGTTTTCGGGTTGTAATGTACAAACTTAGAACGTTTATCAAAGAAAGCTGTATCATATTCATCGGCTTCAATCACAAAATAGTGACTCTCTCCTAAACGTGCAGAAGTGCCAAAATTGCCAGAAATTCCGCCAATTAAAAAGCCTGGTTTTAAACCGCACTTATCAAGAATCCAACTTAACATGCCTGTAGTTGTCGTTTTACCATGTGTGCCTGATACGGCTAAAACCCAACGCTCACGTAATAAATGATCATGCAGCCACTGTGGTCCAGATGTATAAGGCAAATTATGTTCTAATACATACTCGACACAGGGATTCCCACGTTTCATCGCATTACCAATAATAACCATATCTGGTGCAGGTTGTAATTGTGAGGCTTCAAAGTGAGGAATAATCTCAATCCCACTTTCCCGTAAAAAAGTACTCATCGGCGGGTAAACATTCGTATCCGAACCTGTCACTTTATAACCAAGTTGTTTAGCAATGATTGCGACGCCACCCATAAACGTGCCACAAATACCTAAAATGTGAATATGTTTTGCTGTCATTTTTCTATCTCTATGAAAAAATTATCATAAAAGTGTGTCGAAGATCACATTGTTAACATTCGACTTTTTTATGAAAAACCTAAGGTTGTTATAATAAATCAACTCATCAAATGAGTAAAATTTATTAACAACAAGGATTAAAATATGAAAACGTTGGGTCAATTTATTGTTGAAAAACAAGCAGAATATCCTCAAGCAAAAGGAGAGCTTAGTGGGATTTTGTCATCTATTCGATTAGTAGCAAAAGTTATTCATCGTGATATCAATAAAGCAGGTTTGACTAATAATATTATTGGCAACTCGGGTATCGAAAATGTGCAAGGTGAAGCGCAAATGAAGTTAGATCTTTTTGCTCACAATACGATGAAAAACGCATTAATTGCCCGTGAAGAAGTCGCCGGCTTTGCTTCAGAGGAAGAAGAAAACTTCGTTGCCTTTGATACTGAACGCGGACGCAATGCCAAATATGTGATTCTTACTGATCCGCTAGATGGATCATCAAATATTGATGTCAACGTCGCAGTGGGCACAATTTTCTCGATTTATCGTCGCATTTCGCCGATTGGTACACCTGTCACCTTAGAAGATTTTATGCAACCTGGACATCGTCAAGTTGCCGCTGGCTATATTGTTTATGGTTCTTCCACTATGTTAGTGTACACCACAGGTAATGGCGTAAATGGTTTTACTTATGATCCCTCTTTAGGAGTGTTCTGTCTTTCCCATGAAAATATCCAAATTCCACCAAACGGCAAGATTTATTCAATTAACGAAGGACAGTATCTGAAATTCCCTGCTGGTGTAAAAAAATATATCAAGTATTGTCAAGAAGAAGATAAACAGACTCAGCGTCCTTATACTTCACGCTATATTGGTTCGCTAGTGTCTGATTTTCACCGTAACATGTTGAAAGGCGGGATTTATATTTATCCAAGTGCTACAAATTATCCAAATGGTAAATTACGTCTACTCTATGAGGGCAATCCAATGGCATTTCTTGCAGAGCAAGCAGGAGGGCTCGCCACAGATGGGTTCCAGCGTATTTTAGATATCCAACCAAGCGCATTACATCAACGTGTCCCTCTATTTATTGGCTCAAAAGAAATGGTAAATAAAGCGCAGGATTTTATGGCAGAATTGAGCTGAATGTAAAGTATTTAAAAGAGCCCGTAATTCATTTGACGGGCTATCCTCTATTCCCCTATTATAAGCAGCACAAAAAATAACCTTAAAAATTTTATTACTTAATTTAGGAAAGTTAGCTGTGGACCTTAAACAAATCTTGATGGTGGGAATCCTCACTCTGCCACCTTTTTTACTCTGGAGTTGTGAACGAAGCGTTTCACCGTTAACGACATTGCCTAATAATCAAGAAGAAATCCTGTCTTTAAAACAATTTAATAGTACAGTGAAAATCACACCTTCTGAGCGTTATATTACGCAAGATGCTCAAAATAATGATCTCGCGGCAATGACTTACCATATACAAAATTTAAGTGATAAATCCATTAAGACTATTCTGTGGAATAGTGTCTATATTTTGGATTCCAACTTTCTTTATACTCACGATCTCCCGATTGTCTTCGAAGCACCTTTAGCGCCACATACTCAACAAATAATTGCGGAGACTGTGCTCGTTAATAATATTCCGAAGAAAAATAGGCCATTAGTGTTAAACCCTAAAAACCCAATTAAAGTCATTATTATTGCCAGAGAAATTATTTTTGATGATGGAAGTAAAATTACAGTGTCAAGGTAGCCAATCTCAATAAGAGAATCTAACTCATACTTGTTAATCAAATATTCGATTAAAAGCTCTCTTCAAAACAAAATGACAATTGTAAATCAGTCATGCTTTTCTTCGTTTCCTTCTTTGACGAGATAGAGTTTAGATTGAAATACTGCCATATAGGTTTATGTGATCCTTCCTACAAACATCACTATTTTCGCCTAGATTAAATTGCTATCGCGCTAACTAATATGTCAGTATATCAAGTAATTTTATGTTATTTACTTTTTTAATGTGCGCTGATTAGTATTATAAGTAAGAAAGAAAAGCCTATGTTATTAAATATATTTCTAATGGTACAAATACGATTAATGCTTTTATTCGCATTGCAAAATAACTCAATAGTACCACTCCTGAAAAAGGAGCAACCATGAATATTGGCACAGTAGAAGGTAGCACAACACCCAATACAGTACCTGCTTATACTAAAACACAAATTGATTGCCGCTTTACTTCGCTTGAACAAAGCGAACGTTTAAATCAATTCATTTCTACTTTACATGACACAGTCACTGAAAAGGGCGTAAAAATTAGCGTGTCAGATGATATCACTCCCCTATTTTGGCGTCATAATGAAACAGGTTTAGCTTTCTGTCACGCTGTGGCTCAAATAAAAGAGAGACTAAGTATTCAAGCTACTGAATGGGAATCGACAGTTGGTAGTTCTGATAGTAATTTCTTCGCTGCATTAAGCGCCATTGTTATCGATGGTGTGAAATCAAATGGTGGGAAATAACATAGTCTAGATAAATACTTAAATATTTCCTCAATTGAACCAAGAATTAAATTGGTCGTTGAATTAATTAAATGAATATTGTACTCAAAATAAAGGAATATACATATGTTAGGACTTCTACTTGGGTTAGTAATAACCATCCTTGTTGGTTATCTCATCGTCAAAAAACATAAAACACAATTCGCGCTACAATTTGTGCTGCTATGTGGTGGTATCATTTTAATGTGCTTTGCAGTGCTATTTGGTTTAGGTGAAATACTGCCTGAACATAAATCCACAGATTGGATTGCATTGGACATTTTTGCGATTATCAAAAATTCATTTACTACTCGCGCATTAGATTTTGGTTTGATGATCATGGCAGTGGGTGCTTTTGCTCGCTATATGGATAAAATTGGTGCTAGTGAAGCATTAGTCAATATCACAGCTAAACCATTAAATGCACTTAAAGCACCTTATGTAGTACTTGCATTTGCTTATATTATTGGTCAAATCCTAAATATCTTTATTCCAAATGCAGCAGGACTCAGTTTATTATTAATGTTGACGATTTTCCCCATTCTCATCAACCTCGGCGTAAGCCGAGAAGGTGCGGCAGCGTTAATTGCGACAACAGCCTGCCTTGATTTAGGTCCTGCATCAGGCAATGCCATACTTGCAGCTAAAGCAGCAGATATTAATATTGCTGAATATTTTGTTAGCTATCAACTAAAACTCGCCATTATCACTATGTTAGTTATTTCAATTTCTCACTTCTTTGTTCAAAAATGGTTTGATAAAAAACAAGCATTACAGAGCAGCAATAATATGAATGATGAAGTAGTATTAGATAATAAAGTAGATACATCAGTGCAACAATCACGACCAGTTTCTAATCTCTATATTTTATTACCCTTATTACCATTAATACTTATTTTAACTTTTGGTAAATTAGTGATAAGCGGTATTAAAATGAATGTTACGATAGCAACAATCATCAGCTTACTTGTCGCAATATTATTTGAATTGTTCAGAAAAAGAGATTTAAAACAAGTAGTTACTGAAATGAAGGTTTTCTTTGACGGTATGGGAAAACAATTCGCAACAGTAGTGACTTTAATTGTAGCAAGTGAAATGTTTGGGAGAGGATTAATCGCAGTTGGTGTAAAAGATACACTTATTTCAAATGTACAACTATTTGGTTTTGGTATTTTCTTAACGACCTTAATCATGGTCTTCATTATCACATTATCTGCTATCGTGATGGGTTCTGGTCTTGTTTCTTTCTTTGCTTTTCTTCAATCAGTACCAAACATTGCTGCAATAGAGTTTGGTATATCACCAGTATTAATGATATTACCATTGCAACTTGTCACAGGTATTGCAAGAAGTATGTCACCAATTACGACAGTAATAATTGTTATTTCTAGCATAGCAAACATCTCTCCACTCGATTTAATTAAACGGACTATGCTTCCTATGACATTTGCCTTAATTACTGTTTTCTTAGGCACCTTTATATTTTATTATTAGTCAATTCGTGATTTTCAAAAAAACGGACATTAATAAATGTCCGTTTTTCTTTACACAGTAGCCCCTTATTGTAAGTTGTTAATCAATATATGCAAAACTTGCCCATAAAGGCAACGATGCAGCCATTAACAGTAAAATCGCTAATGTGTTATAACTCAATTTCCATTGCTTAAAAATATGCACTGCAATGATAAATGCAATAACCAAATGCAAACTAAAGTACAATATCCATGCTAATTCATTAGCAAAACTGACTGTACTTGATGAATAAATCAACACTCCCAATCCGCTTAATGCGTTGAAAAACAACATCACTAACATGAATAATGGGAATAAGGCAATCAACCCTTGTAGGCGATTACGCGCCACCACTAAAGCTAAATTAGCCAAAATAATGCCTAGCAAACCTTGTGCAAACAGATTATATTGGATAAAAGAAAGCATTGAAACTTCAGTAAAGATCAGTAAATAACAAAGACAACCCAACCCTCCCATCAAACTTGCAATAATCAGCATTGATCGACGCAATTGATTATCTTGAGGCTGATGCCAAGTTGCTAGAACAACAGCTATTCCACACAAGCTTATCATGTCTGTCAGAATAAAATGATAGTTAGAAAAGAAACTGATAAGAAACCATAATCCCCAAAAAAGGGAAAAATACCCATTCACTTGGCTTAAACGTTCGCGTTGCCCTGGGCAAATTTGCCCTTTCATGAACACTAATACGCTAATTAACTGTGCCATCAATACTCCAAATGCAAAGTGAGAAATCGCTTTTGCTTGCGATTGTAAAAACATCGCAAAAAGATCAATACTCAGAATTAATATAAGTGGAAATAAAGATAAAAGTGCGGTCAATAATGGGGATTTTTTTTGTTCTGACATAAAATACATAGCCTTAATAAAACGAATTTGCCAATTATGCAAGAATTAGAAAGCACGGTCAAAATTTCCTATTCTTTTATCCAATTCCCCTCTAAAATAACCCCATTTTGAACCGCACTTTTAGGGATAAGATTTATGCTATTAAGCGTATTATACATTATAGGTATTACCGCCGAAGCCATTACTGGTGCTTTAGCTGCTGGACGCGAGAAAATGGATATTTTTGGTGTGATTATTATTGCTTCGATGACAGCAATTGGCGGCGGTTCAGTACGCGATGTGTTATTAGGTCATTACCCTCTAGGCTGGGTTAAAAATCCAGAATATTTTCTGATTGTAGCAGGTGCGGCTGTACTCACTGTCTTTATTGTCCCTTTTATTCGCCCACTCATGCGTTATTTCCACACGATTTTCTTAGTACTAGATGCGTTAGGATTAATTGTCTTCTCCATTATTGGTGCACAAATCGCTTTAGACATGGGACATGGATTCACTATTGCGACCATTGCTGCAATCATTACTGGTGCCTTCGGTGGTGTACTCCGTGATCTGTTATGCAATCGTATTCCCTTAGTCTTCCAAAAAGAGCTATATGCCAGTATTGCATTGATTGCTACCAGCATTTATATTGGTTTACAACACTTAAATATTGATCAAAATCTGATCATCATTATTACTCTGATTAGCGGATTTATTGCACGTTTGTTGGCCATCTATTTTGAATGGGGATTGCCTGTATTTGATTACCAAGAACAGCAGATTGCTAAAAAGCACAGTGATGATAAATTACCTAAAAAAATACAATGGAAAAAATAACTCAGGAATAAACACAATGACAATCAATTTACAGCAAATGGGACAACAGGCCCGACAAGCCGCTTTTGTGCTATCACAACTTTCTCACCAACAAAAAAATGCAGCGTTGTCGGTCATTGCTGAGCAATTAGAAGCTCAGGCAGAGCACATCCTCGCCGCTAATCAAAAAGACATTGAAGCAGCAAAACAAAATGGTTTATCTGAAGCCATTATTGATCGCCTATTACTCACAAAATCACGTTTAAGTGCTATCGCTAATGACGTACGCCATGTGATATCACTTGCCGATCCTGTTGGCAAAGTCATTGACGGCGGTATATTAGATAGTGGAATCAAAATTGAACGTGTTCGTGTACCGCTCGGCGTGATAGGTACTATTTATGAAGCACGTCCTAATGTGACTATTGATGTTGCAACACTCTGCTTAAAAACAGGCAATGCGGTTATTTTACGCGGAGGTAAAGAAACACAACATTCTAATAAAGTATTAGTTGATGTAGTACAAAACGCGCTAGTACAGGCAGGATTACCCAAATATGCAGTACAAGCCATTACAGATCCAGATCGCACCTTAGTCATGGCATTATTAAAACTGGATCGTTATGTAGATATGATCATCCCGCGTGGAGGTGCAAGCTTACATGAGCTATGTAAACAACATTCTACTATTCCGGTCATCGTTGGTGGTATTGGTGTATGTCACTTATTTGTTGAACAAAGCGCAGATTTAGACAAAGCACTACCTTTAATCGAAAATGCTAAAACACAACGCCCGAGTACTTGCAACACACTTGAAACTTTATTGGTACAACGCCATATCGCTGCCCAATTTCTGCCTAAATTAGCAGCACATTTAGCGGCAAAAAACGTAAAATTTCATGCAGATCCAACCGCACTTTCAATCTTGCAATCCGTACAGGCAAATGTTGAATCTATCCAACAACAGCAATTACGTCAAGAATGGCTCTCCTATGATTTAAATGTTGTCATTGTCGAAGATTTAGCCGAAGCAATAGCTCATATCCGTGAATATGGTAGTCAACATTCTGATGGTATTTTAACTAGTTCACAACAACTTGCTCAACAATTCATTGCACAAGTTGATTCTGCTGCAGTGTATGTCAATGCAAGTACTCGTTTTACTGATGGCGGGCAATTTGGCTTAGGTGCAGAAGTTGCAGTAAGTACACAGAAACTGCATGCACGAGGTCCAATGGGATTAGAAGCACTGACTACTTACAAATGGGTTTGTGTTGGCGACTATACTTCGCGTCGCTAGTCATATGCTAACTTAACTTATTTGAGCATTTTTTCTAACTCGTTATTTCTTTTAATTTATACAACATCATAACAATAAATAATTCTAAGGAGCCAATCATGTCTCATCTCTCTATCGCAAAATTTGGTGGTACAAGTGTTGCTAACTATGCTGCCATGTCTGCCTGTGCGAAAATTATCATTAATGATCCTAATACTCGCGTTGTAGTACTATCTGCTTCCGCTGGTGTCACTAACTTACTTGTGGCTCTTGCAAATGGCTGTGATAGTGCAGAACGTGCTAAATTAATGAGTGAAGTACGTCAAATTCAAGAAAACATTCTATGTGAATTAAAAGATGATAGTACTGTACGTCATCAAATTGAAAAGTTACTAACTAATATTGAATCTCTTGCTGAAGCTGCGAGTTTAGCGACTTCGCCAGCCCTGAGTGATGAATTAATTAGTCATGGCGAAATGATGTCTTCTTTGATTTTTGTCGAAATCTTACGTGAACTCAACACTACCGCTACTTGGATCGATGTACGCTCAATTATTGCCACAGATAGCCACTTTGGCAAAGCAAGACCTAATGATGAAAGAACACAAAAAAATAGCGATCAAATGCTAAAACCTCTCATTGATCGGGGTGAGTTGATTATTACACAAGGCTTTATTGGACGAGATGAGCAAGGTAAGACAACAACATTAGGACGTGGAGGCAGCGACTACTCTGCAGCATTATTAGCAGAAGTACTCAAAGCCAAAGATGTCCTCATTTGGACTGATGTTGCGGGAATTTATACGACAGATCCTCGTATTGTGACCAATGCAAAACGCATTGATACTATGAGTTTTTGTGAAGCAGCTGAAATGGCAACCTTTGGTGCCAAAGTTCTCCATCCTGCTACTTTACTACCCGCGGTACGCAGTAATATTCCTGTTTATGTTGGTTCAAGTAAAGTGCCTGAAGCAGGTGGCACATGGGTAACACGCGATCCACAACCAAGACCGACTTTCCGTGCCATTGCGTTACGCAGAGATCAAACGCTCTTAACACTTTCTAGTTTAAACATGCTACATGCTCAGGGCTTCCTAGCAAAAGTATTTACTATCCTAGCGAAATATAAGATCTCTGTTGATGTTGTCACTACTTCTGAAGTCAGTATTGCTTTAACTTTAGATAAAACAGGCTCCGCATCTTCAGGTAATTGCCTACTCTCAACGGATTTAATTGATGAGTTAAGTAAACTTTGCAGTGTAAAAATTGATAGTGATTTATCACTTGTGGCACTCATTGGTAATGACTTACATACATCTTCAGGTGTCGCTAAAAACATTTTTAATACGCTGGAAAATTATAACATTCGTTCAATTTGCTATGGGGCAAGTACAAACAATATCTGTATTCTAG
>NZ_JBHUFP010000010.1:0-142125 GCF_042681465.1 Pasteurella oralis | reverse complement strand
CACTTTGTTTTCTGTAATGCTCATAAATTATCAAATAAAAACGTAAATTACATTGAGATTAACATCAGAAAATAGTAAAGTAATCCGTTGTTCATTTTATTATACACAAGGCTTAAAGGCGGAAAATACTATGGGAAAAAGTGTTGTTATCTTAGGCGCACAATGGGGCGACGAAGGTAAAGGAAAGATTGTTGACTTATTAACTGATCGCGTAAAATACGTTGTACGTTATCAAGGTGGTCATAATGCAGGTCACACCCTAATCATTAACGGTGAAAAAACCGTACTTCGTTTAATTCCATCAGGTATCTTACGTGAAAATGTGACATGCTTAATCGGTAATGGCGTCGTCCTTTCTCCTGCAGCCTTAATGCAAGAAATGAGCGAATTAGAAAGCCGTAGAATTAATGTACGCGAACGCCTCTTAATCTCAGAAGCCTGCCCATTAATTCTCCCTTATCATGTTGCTATGGATCATGCTCGCGAAGCTGCCTTAGGTAAAAACAAAATTGGGACAACAGGTCGCGGTATTGGTCCAGCCTATGAAGATAAAGTGGCTCGTCGTGGTTTACGCGTCGGTGACTTATTCAATCCAGACGCTTTTGCTCAAAAACTGAAAAATATTTTAGATTATTACAATTTCCAATTAGTACACTACTATAACGCTGAGCCAGTAGATTTCCAAAAAACACTAGACGATGTCATGGCTGTCGCCAATATCATCACTGATATGGTCGCCGATATCACAACAATCTTAGATAAAGCACGCCAAAACGGCGATAATATCTTATTTGAAGGTGCTCAAGGCACAATGTTAGATATTGATCACGGTACCTACCCATTCGTTACGAGTTCAAACACAACCGCAGGCGGAGTAGCAACAGGTGCGGGTTTTGGTCCACGCAATCTTGATTATGTATTAGGTATCATCAAAGCGTATTGTACTCGTGTAGGTGGCGGTCCATTTACCACAGAACTCTTTGATGAAACTGGAGCAGAGATAGCACGTAAAGGAAATGAATTTGGTGCAGTAACAGGTCGTCCACGTCGCTGTGGTTGGTTTGATGCAGTAGCAATTCGTCGTGCGATTCAACTTAACTCAATTTCTGGTTTTTGTATGACTAAGTTAGATGTCTTAGATGGCTTTGATGAAGTCAAAATCTGTATCGCATACAAAATGCCAAATGGTGATATAGTTGAATATGCGCCGCTTGCAGCTAAAGATTGGGAGGGTGTCGAGCCAATCTATGAAACGATGCCAGGCTGGAAAGAAAATACATTTGGTGTGACAGATGTCAATCAACTACCTGAAGCATGCCGTAATTATGTAAAACGTATTGAAGAAGTCACTGGTGTGCCTGTCGATATTCTTTCAACAGGTCCTGATCGTATTGAAACGATGATCTTACGTGATCCATTTCAAGCATAGTTTAATCGTTTGATTTTAAATAAAAAATGGAAGGCAAGTATTGCTTTCCATTTTCTTTTTTGCTTTTCTATTAATTAATAGAAAATACAAATTGATTCTATAGATTTAATAAATTGGATTTATTAATTTAGATCAATAAACCCTATATATTGTAATGTTAATATACTCACTCGTAATAACAAAAGGAATTTTATTTATGAAAATGAAAAAATTATTGTTATCTGCCGTTGCACTCGCAACAGTAGGTTTTTTAGGAACAGTAGGTTACGTCCATATTTTTGATAAACAACAAGCTGAAACATTATTAGCGCAAACTCAACTCAGTGGACAACCACAAAAAGTCGCTAAAGTGTTCTATGACAATGGCTGCCAATATTGTCATACATCAAATGCAGAGCTACCTTTCTACTCTAAATTTCCTGTCGTAGATAAAATGGTGCAAGAAGATATCCAAAAAGGTACAAGAGTATTTCTACTTAATGATATCCTCGATGGATTAAAAGATCCAACCAAACTCTCTGAAGTCAGTCTTGCAAAACTAGAACAAGTTTTGATTAAAGATGAAATGCCAATCGCCAAATTTGTGCATATCCACTGGGGATCACGTCCTGATGCAGATGAAAAAGCGACAGTATTAAATTGGCTCCGAGAACAACGTCAAAACCGCTTCCTTCCAACAAACACTGAAGGAACCGACCCAACCCGTTTAGTCCAGCCGATCCCAGATAGTTTAGAAACCGATCCATTAAAAGTTGCTTTAGGTAACATGCTCTATCATGATGGGCGTCTTTCTGCGGATGGTACTGTTCAATGTCATACTTGTCACCAGCTCAAACTTGGTGGTGCAGATGGTTTAGCGGTTTCAACAGGAATTGATGGGTTAAAAGGTGGAATTAACGCACCAACGG
This sequence comes from Pasteurella oralis, assembly GCF_042681465.1. Lineage (NCBI taxonomy): Bacteria > Pseudomonadati > Pseudomonadota > Gammaproteobacteria > Pasteurellales > Pasteurellaceae > Pasteurella > Pasteurella oralis. Next base: position 139,788 of record NZ_JBHUFP010000010.1, on the reverse strand, counting down.
TCTATAACTCAGCTTTTAATATTTTACAATTCTGGGATGGACGTGCTAAAGACCTTGCAGCACAAGCAGGTGGACCACCTCTTAATCCTGTAGAAATGGGTTCAAAAAGCTGGGATGAAATTGTTGCCAAATTTGAACAAGATGACGTATTTAAGCAGCAATTCCTCGCAGTATACCCTGAAATCAGTGAAGCAACTATTACTCATGCTATTGCTGAATTTGAAAAAACATTAATTACTCCGAACAGTGCTTTTGACCGTTATCTTAAAGGAGATAAAAATGCGCTAAATCAAGATCAGTTGCGGGGCTATCAATTATTTAAAGAAAACAAATGTGATACTTGTCATGTTGGTGTCGCGATGGGAGGACAATCTTTTGAGTATATGGGCTTATTTGATGACTATTTCGCCGCAAGAGGAACGCCATTAACTGACGCAGATCAAGGGCGCTTTGCACATACGCAAAATCCTGCTGATATGCATAAATTTAAAGTGCCAACATTGCGTAATATTGCATTAACTGCGCCTTACATGCATGATGCTCGCACAAGTGATCTAAAAGAGGCTGTACGAATCATGCTACATTACCAAAGCGGTAAAGATCTACCAAGCAAAGATGTCGCAGATATCGCCGCGTTCTTAGAAGCATTAACAGGGGAATATCAAGGTAAACTATTAACTCTAGAAAATTAATTATATTCACAATAATATATTACTCCCACTTAGACCTAGCTTATGGCTGGGTCTTTTTTACTTTAACAGAATCTAACAACATTACCTCATTTTTTGATCTAGATCACATTTTTATAAAATATATTTGAGAATAATTCTCACTTAAAAATAAGAATTTTATCAATAAAACCAATCAGTAATCATATTTCCTCACCTTATTTTTAACCTAACCCTAACAAAAACACTATATCTTGTGGTTGAAAATAAAATTTTAACTATATATAGTATCCTCGATATTTGAGTCATACACATAAAATAGGGTAAAAACAATATGGCAACTTTCTTTGTAATTAAACGTGATGGTTCACGCGCAGGTTTTGAAATCCAGCGTATTATCAATGCAATCAAAAAGGCTGCACAAGCGGTTAATGTGGAAGATGAACGCTATTGCCATGCAATAGGGCAACAAGTCTGTGATGAAATTTTTGCGCGCTATCAACAGGAAATTGATATTAGCCACATTCAAAAAATCGTGGAAAATCATCTTATGTCAAGCCAATATCCTGAAGTAGCGCGGGCTTACATTGAATATCGCCATGATCGTGATCTTGCACGTGAAAAACGTAGCCATCTCACTAAAGAAATCGAAGGTTTAATTGAGCAAAGTAACGTAGAGTTACTCAATGAGAACGCGAATAAAGATGCCAAAGTCATTCCAACACAACGTGATTTATTAGCTGGTATTGTAGCCAAACATTATGCTAAACGTTATATCTTACCGCGTGATGTTGTTGAAGCCCATGAAAAAGGCGAAATTCATTACCATGATTTAGACTATGCCCCATTCTTCCCAATGTTTAACTGTATGCTAGTTGATTTAAAAGGTATGTTGAATAATGGCTTCAAAATGGGGAATGCGGAAATTGAGCCGCCAAAATCTATTGGTACTGCAACAGCAGTCACTGCACAAATTATTGCACAAGTCGCTAGCCATATTTATGGTGGGACAACAATTAATCGTATCGACGAAGTGTTAGCCCCTTATGTCCAACTCAGCTATGAAAAACATCTTAAAACAGCAGCGGAATGGCAAGTGCCTGATGCAGAAAACTATGCAAAAGCTTTAATTGAAAAAGAATGTTTCGATGCGTTCCAATCTTTAGAGTATGAAGTTAATACGCTACATACATCAAATGGCCAAACACCATTTGTGACCTTTGGCTTTGGCTTAGGAACAAGCTGGCAATCTAAATTAATCCAACGTTCAATTTTGAAAAACCGAATTCGTGGGCTAGGCAAAAATCATAAAACCCCCGTATTCCCCAAACTGGTCTTTACCATTAAAAAAGGTATTAACCACAGCCCAACCGATCCTAATTATGATATTAAACAACTTGCGTTAGAATGTGCTTCCAAACGAATGTACCCTGATATTCTCAACTATGATCAGGTTGTCAAAGTCACGGGGTCTTTCAAAGCACCAATGGGCTGCCGTAGTTTCTTAGGTGCTTACCATGAAAATGGCGAAGAAATGCACGACGGACGCAACAACCTCGGTGTCGTGAGCCTTAACTTACCACGTATTGCAATTGAAGCAAAACGTCGTAATCCACAACAAAGTGCGGTCGATTTTTACCAAATTTTAGATCAACGCCTCGCAATTGCGAAAAAAGCCTTGATGACTCGTATTGCGCGTTTAGAAAACACCAAAGCGAGAGTTGCTCCAATTCTTTACATGGAAGGGGCTTGCGGTGTGCATTTAAACGCAGATGATAATGTGGCGCAAATCTTTAAAAACGGCCGAGCCTCGATTTCATTAGGCTATATTGGCATTCATGAAACAATTAATGCGCTATACGGCGATAAACATATGTATGATGATGAACAATTGCGTCAAAAAGGTATTGAAATTGTGCAATATCTCAGCAAAACAGTACAACAATGGAAAGCAGAAACAGGCTATGCATTTAGTCTCTATTCGACACCAAGTGAAAACTTATGTGATCGTTTCTGCCGTCTAGATACTAAACAATTTGGCGTCATCGAAAACGTCACTGATAAAGGTTACTATACAAATAGTTACCATTTAGACGTAGAGAAGAAAGTCAACCCATACGATAAAATCGACTTTGAGCTTCCTTATCCTGCATTAGCGAATGGCGGTTTCATTTGTTATGGTGAATATCCTAATATTCAACACAACCTAAAAGCATTAGAAGATGTTTGGGATTATAGCTATGAGCGCGTTCCTTATTATGGCACGAATACCCCGATTGATGAGTGCTATGAATGTGGTTTTACGGGTGAATTTGAATGTACGAGTAAGGGCTTTACCTGCCCGAAATGCGGTAATCATGACAGTGAAAAAGTGTCTGTAACACGTCGAGTTTGTGGTTATCTAGGCAGTCCTGATGCCAGACCATTTAATGCAGGCAAGCAAGAAGAAGTAAAAAGACGAGTAAAACACTTGTAATCCACGCTTCCCCCTCTTAATTTAATGAAAAGAGGGGGAGTTTAAAATAGAGATATGCTGCGATATGTCTTATTTAATCGCGTTTTAAATCAATTTAAAAGCCCTATTCCCCACAAACAACATAAAGAAAAATCAACAAGATATTTTTGTTCACAAGGTTTATCGGTAAAAAAATCTAACGAAATTTAACAATTAGTGTTATTCATTCTACATGTTTTAAACTAATGAATAAGTCAATCATCTTCGAATAAAATAAATAGCATTATGAATTATCTTCAATACTACCCTACTGATATTGTTAATGGTGAAGGTACACGTTGTACTTTATTTGTCAGTGGTTGTATTCATGCATGTAAAGGCTGCTACAACAAGAAAAGTTGGTCCTTTAGTGCAGGCGTTCCTTTTGATCAGGCGATGGAACAACAAATTATCAACGATTTGAAAGATACGAGGATCAAGCGACAAGGTTTAACGCTGACTGGTGGCGATCCGCTACATCCAGCTAATCTTGCCGTGCTTTTGCCTTTTGTAAAACGCTTAAAACAAGAGTGCCCCGAAAAAGATTTATGGGTGTGGACAGGTTATAAACTCCAAGAACTCAATGAATTTCAACGTGAAATATTACCTTATATTGATGTTCTTATTGACGGTAAATTTGAGCAAGAAAAAGCTGATCCCAGCCTAGTGTGGCGAGGCTCATCAAACCAAATTATCTATCGTTTTAAATAATATTCACGCTTAAGATTTCATTAAGATCTCTTCAGTAAAGTAGTACTCATAAATGATTCACTATGTTGGAGGATTCAATGAAAACAAACGAAATCAGCATTATTTTAACAACGGATCATGTTGAAACATCACTTAATTTATTACTAGAAGATCTACTGGCGCAGACTCATAAGCAATTTGAAGTCATTGTAGTCGATTTAAGCCGTATTGATCAAAACGGGGCAATTTTTGAAAATTACCGTGACAAATTGGATTTACACATCATCCAATTAGATGGACAAAAAGCAAGTGTGGCAAAAAATCTTGCTGTAGAGAAAGCAAAGTATGAACGCTTGTTATTTTTGAACCCAAGATTACGTTTATCACCCGATTTTATTTATCAATCCCTATCGCGCTTAAATAAACAACAACTTTGGTTAGCAAGTGGAAAGTTACAAGTACAAGATGCACCATTAATCATGCGCTTAGCAGTTGAAGGATTTAATCTGTTAATGTGGCTGTCTAAATTCATGATTCCATTAAGTAGCTTTGATTGCTTATTTAGTACAAAGCAGATACACCATACAATTGGTGGATTTGATATTCACGAGGAAAAAACTTGTAACTATTTACAAAAAGCGGCTAAAACTTTTCATTACAATGTCATTAATGCCAGTGCACAACATCCTAGAACTGAAGTTGAACAACAAGGTATATTAAAATTTATTGGCAAATATTTACGCGATTACCTACGTTTATTGGTTAAGAATATCTAACTAAAATGGCTAAGGTTTCACTTAGCCATTTTTATTTGAAAATAAATCGACACTTTGCTGCCAAATGATCTGCTTAATCTGCTCAGGAGCTTCTGTTCTCAATTCACATAAAGATTGAAAAACATTAAACACACGCTCAGGACGATTCGGTTGTCCTTGGAAACCAGATACAGGCATATCTGGTGAATCCGTTTCCAACAATAAACTCTCTAAAGGTAAACGACCAATTGCATCACGAGTTTTATTCGCCCGCAGATAAGTAATTATCCCGCCTACCCCAATCTTATAGCCAAGATCGACAAAACGCTTTGCTTGCTCATAGCTTCCGGCAAAACCATGTACCACTCCCCTTTTGGTTAGAGGGATACGTTTAAGAAAAGTAAACAACTGCTCATGTGCTTTACGTGAATGCAAATTAACAGGCAAATGATATTGTTGTGCTAAATAAAGCTGTGCTTCCAAAAATTGACACTGCTTACGCCAAAGTGAGTCTGTCAATAATTCTGGTATAGCACGCTCTAAACCAATTTCAGCAACAGCAGTACAATTCAACGCCCGTTCAGATAATTTATTCTCCAACAACGCCAGATCTTGCTGGCTATGCTGGACAATATAGAGTGGATGTAAACCCAGTCCATAATACAAATGTTGAGGATAAAGTGCGGTCATTTTTTGAATAATTTCGAAGTCTTTCGCAAGCACAGAAACAATCAAGATTTTATTCACCCCGACTTGTAATCCATTACTCAATAACTGCTCAATTGACTCACCTGTATCACGCTGTAAATAATCTAAGTGAGTATGGGTATCAAAAAACGCCATCGTACACAAACACTTATTCAACGGTAACTGATTTAATTATCACATCTTGTTTTGGTACATCACGATGGAAGCCTGAACGCCCAGTATCGACTTTACTCATTTTATCTACAACATCCATCCCTTCAATCACTTTGCCAAACACAGCATAACCCCAACCCTGTGTGGTTTCCGCACTAAAATTTAAAAAATCATTATCAACGGTATTAATAAAAAACTGTGATGTCGCCGAATGTGGGTCAGAAGTACGCGCCATCGCCACTGTACCACGTAAATTTTTCAACCCATTACTTGCTTCATTATGAATAGGTGCATTTGCTTTCTTTTGTATCATACCTGGTTCAAAACCACCTGCCTGCACCATAAAACCATCAATGACACGATGAAAAATCGTTCCATTGTAAAAACCCGCTTGGCTATATTGTAGGAAGTTTTGACTTGAAATAGGCACTTTTTCTTGCTCTAACGCAATTTTTATTTCACCATAATTAGTATGCAGTACTACATTTTTTGCTTGTACACTAATTGCTAATAATCCAGCAGCTAGTGCTGTCAATATGTTAAATATATTCATCATCATATTCCTAAAAAATTCCCCTCAATTGAGGGGAAATCCATTATTCAACAGTCACAGAAGTAATCACGACATCGTCTTTTGGCACATCTTGGTGGAAACCTTTATTACCTGTTTGTACAGCTTTAATTTTATCCACGACATCCATCCCTTCTACTACTTCACCAAACACAGCATAGCCCCATTCTTGCACGACTTTTTTACCAAATAATTCTTTCGCACGGTGATCTAAGAACGTATTATCTGCTACATTGATAAAAAATTGTGCTGTTGCTGAATGTGGATCAGAAGTACGAGCCATTGCAATACTACCACGTTTATTACTTAATCCATTATTTGCTTCATTTTGGATTGGCGCATTGGTATTTTTCTCACGCATACCCGCTTCCATACCACCACCTTGAATCATAAATCCATCAATAACACGGTGGAAAATTGTGTTATTATAAAAACCACTTTGACAGTAATGTAAAAAATTCTCTGCCGTGATTGGGGCTTTTTCGTGATTTAATTCAATTTTAATATCGCCAAAATTTGTATGTAATGTGACCATTGCCATTATCCTCTGAAATTTCAAAGCGTTTATTATTCCATAAAAGCCCAAGAAATGCTATAAAGTGGCAATTCTAGAACACATACGCGCCGACTTAAAGTGCGGTCTGTTTTAACTAAATTTTGAAGAACAATAAGAGAGCAAACAAATGCTAAAAATTTTTAATACGTTAACGCGAGAGAAAGAAATTTTTAAACCTATTCAGGCGGGTAAAGTGGGTATGTACGTCTGTGGTGTCACTGTTTATGACTTATGTCATATTGGACATGGTCGAACTTTTGTTTGCTTTGATGTCATTGCGCGTTATTTGCGTTATTTAGGCTATCACTTAACTTATGTGCGTAATATCACTGATGTAGATGACAAAATTATTAAACGTGCATTAGAAAATAAAGAAAGCTGCGATCAACTAGTTGATCGTATGGTGTTGGAAATGTACAAAGATTTTGATGCACTTAATGTCCTACGTCCTGATATTGAACCCCGCGCGACACATCATATTGCAGAGATTATTGCGATTGTACAAAAATTAATTGAGCGTGGACACGCTTATGTAGCAGATAATGGTGATGTGATGTTTGATGTAGAAAGTTTCAGCCAATATGGTAAATTATCTCGTCAAAATCTTGAGCAATTGCAAGCTGGTGCCCGTGTTGAAATTGTAGAAATTAAGAAAAACCCGATGGATTTCGTGTTATGGAAAATGTCAAAACCAGAAGAGCCTCACTGGCAATCGCCTTGGGGAGCAGGTCGTCCGGGTTGGCATATTGAATGTTCTGCGATGAATTACAAAGAGTTAGGCGAACATTTTGATATCCATGGTGGTGGCTCTGATCTCATGTTCCCGCATCATGAAAATGAAATTGCACAATCTTGCTGTGCGCATGGTAATGATTATGTCAACTACTGGATTCACTCTGGCATGATCATGGTTGATAAAGAAAAAATGTCAAAATCGCTTGGCAACTTCTTCACTATTCGTGATGTATTGAGTCATTATAATGCAGAAAGTGTACGTTATTTCTTATTAACGGCACATTATCGTAGCCAACTAAATTACAGCGAAGAAAACCTTAATCTTGCGCAAGGCGCATTAGAGCGCTTATATACCGCACTCCGTGATACAAATCAAAGTGCGCTTCCTGATGGCGGTGAACATTTTGTTCAAGCATTTAAAGAAGCAATGGATGATGATTTCAATACGCCAAATGCAATCTCAGTATTATTTGAAATGGCACGCGAAGTTAATAAATTGAAAGCAGAAAACATGACACAAGCTCATGGTCTAGCCGCTCAAATGCGTGAATTAGCAGCTATATTAGGTCTGTTATATCAAGATCCTGAAGCTTTTTTACAAGCAGGTTCAAATGATGATGAAGTTGCAATGATTGAAGCACTAATCAAACAACGTAATGAAGCGCGAGCAGCAAAAGATTGGGCAAGCGCAGATGCTGCACGAAATAAGCTGACTGAAATGGGAATTTTATTAGAAGATGGTGTAAATGGCACAACATGGCGTAAACAATAATAAGATAAAATCCTTTTTCTGACAGTAAAAACAATAATGGCAAGGTAAAAATCCTTGCCATTATTTTTTAGCTATCTTGCTTTAAAAACCAGCTTGTTTTTCTAATTGTTCAACTAATGCATCATCTAAATTTAAAGCCGCAGCGAGTTGTGATAAGAACACAATTTCTTTACGTGTTAACTCTTGGCAAACCATGCGCGCGGCAAGATAAACTTGGGTAGCAAGTGCAGTATCATTGCCCACAATTCTCGCAATTTCAGCAACAGTAATTGGATGAGCAATTTCCTGCTCTAACCATTGCTGTAACTCAGGATCATCGCCACCCTCTTCTGCAATAATTGCTCTTTCTTTTTCATCAATTTCACCATCTGATACTGCTGCAGCAATCATTGTGCGTAAAATAATTGCTCCAGTATCTTCTGCTTGCTGAGTAGCTTCAAATGCTGCTTCAGATAAATTCTCGGCTGCTTGCGTTTCTGTAGCTGGTTGATTTTTTTGATAGTTTTGATAAGCCTGATAAGCAATGCTACCTAATGCAGCTAATGAACCTAATTTGGTTAATTTTGCGCCACCACTGCGTCCTAATACCATTGATAAAATACCAGCCAATGCAGCACCACCACCGAGTTTCGTAATTTTTTCTGCAGTATTCTGACTTGGTTTATTAATTTGCCCTGCTGATTTCGTTACAGTACTTAATACTTCATTTAAAATACGATTAAAGTTCATGTTAGCTTTCCTTAGTAAAGTGATCAATAAGATATTAATTAGACAATTTTAATCATAATAAATTCAGCACACACTAAAAACTAAAAAATTGCCAAAATAGACCTCACTTTTTAAGCAAACACTTAGCTAATGAGATCAACGACCTCACGCGTTAACCGTCTAATTTCACTCCAGTTTTTAGCTTTAATTAAAGCACTTTCCACAAACCAAGAGCCACCACAAGCCATAACATTCGGAATAGCTAAATAATCCTGCAAATTATCTAAGTTAATACCACCTGTTGGCATAATCTGTAACATACTATAAGGTCCTAATAAGGCTTTAATCATATTCACACCACCAGAAGCTTGTGCAGGAAAGAACTTCACTGCACGAATTCCCATCTCTAATGCTGCTTCAATCGCCATAGGATTGTTCACTCCAGGAATAATTGGTAGGTCTAAATCTTGGCAAAGCTGCACAATTTTAGGGTTAAAACCAGGCGTAACGATACAATCAGCTCCTGTATTTTTGGCTTGCACAACTTGTTCTGCTGTCAACACTGTACCTGCTGCAATCAATATATCAGGTTGTTTCTCTCTTAATAGCGCAATCGCTTGACTTGCTACAGCGGAACGAAAAGTAATTTCAGCAACAGGCAATCCATTGTTCACTAAAGTATCTGCTAAAGGAACAATATCTTCAGCCTGCTCTAAAGCAATAACTGGCACAATTCGTAATTGACGTAATTTTTCTAGTAATTGTGCATTGGTATAACGCATATTATCTCCTTACTACAACGTATTTTGTTGTTCAAAGACGCGAATTTTAGTAAATGCATCAGTTAAATCGGAAGCAAAGTTAATTTTTTGAATTTCAGTCACCGTATTAGATTTCACAATCATACGTAATGGCTGGAATTGCATGTTACACATATAAAGCTGTTGATGTGGCAACATATGCTGTACAAATCGAGTTAAGGCATGAATTCCTCCGCTGTCTAAAACAGTGACTGCATCACATTGCAATACAATATGGCGGATTTCATGATCAGTATGTACCGTTTTATCATGTAAATCAGCAAATAAATTATCTGCCGCAGCAAAAAAGAGCGGTCCGCTAATACGATAAACTAATACATCTGTTAAATCTTCTGGATGAGCTATTTCTATCGACTTCGTCATTTCTGCAATAGTACGGATAAATAATAAGCTCGCTAATAATACCCCCACTGTAATCGCAATCACCATATCGAAAATCACTGTGAGGATTAAACAAGTTAGCAACACTGCGATTTCATTACGCCCAGAACGACGAATTAATTGGATAATTTGTGGTACGTTTGCCATGTTCCATGCTACAACTAATAATAACGCAGCCATCGAAGACAAAGGGAGATAAGACAATGCTTTAGCAAAAAAGAGTAAAGCAAATAATACCAATAACGCATGCACAATACTTGCAATTGGTGATACAGCACCCGCTTTCACATTGGCAACAGAACGTGCAATAGCCGCTGTGGCAGTAATTCCACCTAAAAAAGGAGCAGCAATATTGCCCAGTCCTTGTGCCAATAACTCATCATTGGAATGGTGCTTAGTATCTGTCATGTTATCTAAAATGACAGCACATAATAACGACTCAATCGCACCTAACACAGCCATTGAAAAAGCGGCGGGTAATAATGCTTGTATCGTATCTAAATTCCAGTCAATCAGCTTACCTTGAGCATTTGGAATCGACCAAGGCAAAATAAATTCAGGCAGTACATTCGGAATCCCTAGCCCAGTCGAACCATCAGACAAACTATATTGGAAAGCAGAGCCAATAGTCGCAACATCATAATCAAAAGAAATAAAGATTAAAGATAAAAAAGTCGCCAGAATTACTGCTGGTAAATGACCCGGAATGGGTAAACGAAGCTTATACCACTGGGTTAATACACATAATGTCACCACACCAACCGCTGCATCTGCCCAACTGATTGTAGGTAAAGCTGCCACAATAGTTTGTATTTTTTCAATATAATGCGTCGGCATTTCATCAATCGTTAAGCCAAGAAAATCTTTAATTTGCAAAGTGGCAATGACAATCCCAATACCACAAGTAAAGCCTAAGGTTACGGGTAATGGGATATATTCAATTAAACGCCCTAATCGAAATAATGCCATCAACACTAAAATGACACCAGATAACAACGTTGCCATTAATAAACCAGCAAGACCGAATTGCTGAGTCACAGGATATAAAATAACAACAAATGCTGCCGTTGGACCCGAAACATTAAAACGTGAGCCACCAGTTAATGCAATAATCATACCAGCCACGATGGCAGTATATAAGCCATGTTGTGGAGGAACACCACTGGCAATCGCTAACGCCATAGATAATGGAATTGCAATCACGCCGACGGTTAATCCTGCAATAATATCTCTAACTAAGGATTGACGGGTATAACCCACACGAAAACTCTCTTTTAACGCACTAAAAGGCTTGACTGCCAAAAAGACATTTTTGCTGAGAAACCATTTCTTCAACATATCACACTAAGACCTGAAAATAAGAAAAGAAGGTTGTTTATTTTATCGCAAATCGCTAGCAACTTTCATGCTCTAACGCAAAAAATACTTGACTAAATTGCGTTAAATTTTTATAGTGCACAGCCTATTCAAAATGGTGAGATGTCCGAGTGGTTGAAGGAGCACGCCTGGAAAGCGTGTATGTGCGAAAGTGCATCGAGGGTTCGAATCCCTCTCTCACCGCCATTTCGAATGAAAACTTTTCCAAAATCGACCGCACTTAAAGCGATTTAGCGTGGTGCTAAATGATCATAACGGTACTGAATACGAACAAAAAGTAACAAGCTAATAATTGCTAAACTTGCGCCAACAAAACCAATATGTGGTAAGCCTAGATGTAACATTACTTGATTACCAAGTAAAGCACCACTACCAATACCTATATTATAAATACCAGAGTAAATTGCCATGGCTACATCAGTCGCGTCAGGTGCTAAATGTAGAACACGAATTTGCAAACCTAAACCTATTCCAGAAATGCCAATTCCCCATAGGAATATCAGTAAAAACATTGTCCATTCATAGTAACTTGATAACAATAGCAACAATAACGTCGTACTGAGAATGCCCATAGAAATGACAATAAAACGAATAGGTCCAGCATTATAGTAACGATTGAACAACAAACTTGCAGTAATACCAGATAAACCAAAAACAAACAGCATCATTGTAGTCATTTTGTTACTCATATTGCCAACATTTAACATAAATGGCTCAATATAACTGTAAGCTGTAAAATGCGCAGTAATAACTAGCACTGTTAATAGATACAATCCCACTAACAATGGACGTTTAAATAAACTGGGAATACTACTTAATGAACCCGCATTTCTACTTGGTAAGTGAGGAAGTAAGAGATAAAACAAAATTAAAATTATTGTTGCAATTAAAGCAATGATGCCAAATGTTGCACGCCAACCAAATAACTGTCCAATCACTCTTCCTAATGGTAACCCTAGAATCATGGCGAGTGAACAGCCAATTGCAATTAAACCGATCGCCTGTGCTTTTTTATCTTTTGGAGCAACTCGAATTGCTAACGAGGCAGTAATTGCCCAAAATACTGAATGTGCTATTGCGACACCCGCTCTCGCGAGTACTAATACCCAAAAATTCCATGCAATTACTGATAAAATATGGCTGACAATAAATAAGATAAGTAGTTTAATTAATAAGCTTTTTCGTTCTAACTTTGCCGTTAATAGCATAAAAGGCAAAGACATCAATGACACAACCCAAGCATAAACGGTTATCATTAAACCAGTTTGAGAAACAGGGATAGCAAAGCTTTGTGCAATGTCAGATAGCAACGCAACAGGAATAAATTCAGTTGTATTAAAAATGAATCCAGCAAATGCTAGACTAAGTACACGAGCAAATTGGCGGCGACGCGCGACTTGAAATGGCAACATAAATTACCTAAATTTTTCTTTAAGTAGATCTTTCAATTGATTACGTAAATGCTTATTAAATTCTACTTTATATTGCGGTGAATAACAGTGGTCAAAAAAACGAATTGGCAGTTTAAACCGCTGATATTGCGGATCAGTTAAACCTAAATTTAATACAATTTCACATTGCATATTGGCTAAATTCACATCCCCTTTTCCTGTAATCGTCAGCTTATCGCTGATAAACGCTAATTGCTTTAATAATAACTGTCTTGTGTCCCAACTAAAATGTGAATGTAAATTCTGAAAAGAAGTGGTCAATGTTTTCTCTTGTAAGCTCTGCTCATCATAATTAATAGGTAAATATTTAGCGACTAAAGTAAATAAATTAATCCCTTTAAACTGTCCCTGTGGAATATGTATTTCTGCATTGCCATGCTGCACTTTATTGTTACGCAATATTATTTCACCAGAAGCATGCATATCACCGGTAAATAATTGAGGTAGACTAAACACATTTTGCCATGCTACTAACGCAATATTTTTCCCCGTGAATATGATTTGCTGATTTTCTTGAATCGTTTTTACACTTAAATCAATTTGTAATTCGGGTCGATTATCTAAATAACTGACTTGGGCAGAAAGCAATGTACTGTCTTTATCTCTCAAAAGAGTCGCATTAACAAAAGTAAAGTTTTCTCCATTAATGTTGCAATAATCTAATACAGCTTTGGATCCTGTTTCCGACAATTGCTGAATCATGCCTTTTTGTACTGATACTTGCAGCTGTTTTGTATTCAATAAAATTGGACTATCGAATGCCACATGTAGCTCAAGATTAGCAAAACTTATCTGCTGAGACTCAATAAAAAACTCACCACTCATTTGACCATTCACATTTTTCAAATCAGGCGCAGTTTGCCCCGAATACCAAAATTGTGCCTGCTGAAAAGTAAATTGTTTGTGACCTTTTTGAGGATTAAACAATGTGGCTATATCAAGCTGTAAATTCACTTTCTCAGCAAAAACAGACCGCACTTTGTGGTCATGCCACTTAACATCGGTTAATTCAAGATAAGGCTGGGGAAAAAGATTAAGAGATAATTGCGTAAAGGTGATCTGATGGTCATTTAAAAATTGGGCTAACTCTGTCTTCGCACGGTTAATTTGCCAATACAGCGCCACAAAAATCGCCACGATTAATGTCATACTACCAATGGCGATTTTCTTCCACATTTTATTTATCCTCATCAATGCGGCTGGCTACAGCGCTTTGCTGATTTTTATATTTTGCATTTTTACGGCTGCTATAAGGACGAGCTGCGGTACCACTTAAGATTTCAAAACTTAAAGCCCCAATAACCATATTTGGACGCAATGCTAACGGTAATTTACCCGAATTAAAAAACTCTAACACGATTTTACCTTCCCAACCTGGATCAATACGGTGTGCAGTCACATGCACCATTAATCCTAAGCGCGCTAATGAAGAACGACCATCTAACCAACCAATAATATTAGCAGGAAGCTTCACTGACTCTAACGTTGTAGCAAGCGCTAATTCACCAGGATGTAAAAAAAATGCTTCACCATCAGCAATAATAATTTCTTCACTCATTACTGATTCAAGTTGAGCAGAAACTTCTTCTTTCGGACCACTCAAATCAATATAAGGTGCAGAATGTTCACGAAAAACACGAAAAGAATTACCTAAACGAACATCAATGGTTGCACCATTAATTTTCTCATTACTCGGACGTGGCTCAAGCGCAATAATGCCATCATCTAAATAACGTTCAATATCAGTATCACATAATCTCATTATAGGCTCCTTTTCAAATTAACGTTTTCCTAAAAGCTGTCGAATTTGGGCTTTTAGCATATTAATCGCAATCCGATTTTTCCCCCCACGCGGTATAACAATATCCGCATATTGTTTAGATGGCTCAATAAATTGTAAAAACATTGGGCGTACGGTTTTACGATATTGTTCTACAACAGATTCTAAACTTCTGCCACGTTCTTTCATATCACGCTGTAAACGACGAATAAAACAAATATCCAATGGTGTATCGACAAAAACAGAAACACTCACTTCATCACGTACTTTTTCATCGGTCAGTAACAAAATACCTTCTAATATAATGACTTTTTTAGGTTGGAAATGGATAATTTTATCAGTTCGAGTATGTTCAACATAACTATAAACGGGAATATCAACGGGCTGGCCAGATTTGAGGGTTTTAAGATGTTCAATTAATAAGCTTCGATCCATTGAGTTGGGGTGATCATAATTAGTTTTAATGCGTTCTTCCATATCTAAATGGCTTTGATCTTTGTAATATGAATCTTCTGAAATGATCCCGATTTCTTCACAGCCTAACTCATCACAAAGCTCTCGATGAACAGTGGAGGCGATTAAGCTTTTTCCAGAGGCCGAAGCTCCAGCAATTGCAATAATGATACAAGATGATGTTGATGAGTTTAACATAATAATTAACCTAAAAGAGCTGTTGATTTGATCGATAAATTATAAAGAAAAAAATCGCATTTTAATAGCAGCAATTCAGTCGCCACATTAAGAAAGTAGAGATTTTATTCATTCACTCCAATTTAAAATAAATAATCTCTATTTTGTGATAACTCTCACGGTATTCCATATTAGTTTAGGGTAGGATAAAACATTAATATTATATAAAAGTCATTATGAAAAATCATTCCTTCCTAAATTAAAGAGGTACTCGATATGAAATTCAAAGCACTTTCTCTTGCTATTTCAACCGCACTTTTAAGCGCAGGATTAATGTCATCACCCGCATTAGCCAAAGGACGCTTAGTCGTTTACTGTAGTGCGACTAATGAAATGTGTGAAGCAGAAATCAAAGCCTTCGGTGAAAAACATGATGTCAAAACCTCATTTATCCGTAATGGTTCTGGTAGTACGTTTGCGAAAATTGAAGCCGAAAAAAATAACCCACAAGCAGACGTATGGTATGGTGGTACTTTTGACCCACAATCTCAAGCTGGCGAACTAGGTCTACTCCATGCTTATCGCTCACCAAATGTCGATCAAATTGTACCGCGTTTCCAAGATCCAGCAAAAATCAAAAGTAACTATACATCGGCTATTTACATGGGTATTCTAGGCTTCGGTGTCAATACTGAACGTTTAAAAAAATTAGGTATTAATGAGGTACCAAAATGTTGGAAAGACTTAACTGATCCACGTTTGAAAAACGAAATTCAAATTGCAGATCCACAAAGTTCTGGTACAGCCTATACCGCAATAGCAACCTTTGTCCAACTCTGGGGCGAAGACGCAGCATTTGATTACTTTAAACAACTACATCCAAATATTTCCCAATATACAAAATCAGGCATCACGCCATCAAATAATACGGCACGTGGCGAAACCACGATCGGTATTGGATTCTTACATGACTATGCACTACAAAAACAACAAGGTGCGCCTATTGAAATGATCGTACCTTGTGAAGGCACAGGGTATGAACTTGGTGGTGTCAGTATCTTAAAAGGTTCTCGCAACTTAGAAAATGCCAAACTCTTCGTAGATTGGGTATTATCAAAAGAAGGTCAAGAGCTTGCTTGGCAAAAGGGAAATAGTTTACAAATCTTAACTAATACAACGGCACAACAATCACCAACTGCGTTTGATCCAACCACATTAAATCTGATCAATTATGATTTTGAAAAATATGGTGCAGCTGATGAGCGTAAGCGTTTGATCAGTAAATGGGTTGAAAATATTAAACTATCAAAATAATTAAGCTTAAAGAGGGCGACTTATGAAAGCAACTCACATTGCCCTATCAAGTATATTACTGGCGGGGTTCACTGCCAGTAATATGGCGATAGCAGAAGGCAGACTCGTTGTTTATTGTAGTGCACAAAATATTGTTTGTGAAAAAGCAGTACAAGGCTTTGCACAAAAATATGACGTAAAAACCTCTTTTATTCGCAATAGTTCAGGTAGTACGCTTGCTAAAATAGAGGCTGAAAAAAATAATCCACAAGCAGATGTATGGTATGGCGGTCCTTTTGATACACATCTTCAAGCCGCAGAATTAGGATTATTAACGCCATATAAATCACCAAAACTTGCTGAAGTCATGCCACAATTTCAAACACTAGGAGATGGAAATAGCTCAATTGTTTATATGGGAGTATTAGGTTTTGGAGTAAATACCGAACGCTTGAAAAAACTCGGTATTAATAATGTCCCTAAATGTTGGAAAGATTTACTTGATCCTCGTTTGAAAAATGAAATTCAAATTGCCGATCCACAAAGTTCAGGTACCGCTTATACTGCCATAGCCACATTTGTACAGCTTTGGGGGGAAGAGGCTGCCTTTGATTATTTAAAAGAAATTGATCAATATATCTCTCAATATCCTAAAGCAGGTACGGCACCATCGCGAAATACTGCGCGCGGTGAAACTACTGTTGGAATTGGTTTCTTACAAAACTACTCTTTTGAAAAAGAAAACGGTGCACCAATAGAAATTGTTGTACCTTGTGAAGGAACCGGTTATGAACTTGGTGGAATTAGTGTCATTAAAAATGCGCGTAACTTGGAAAATGCAAAACGCTTTGCTGATTGGGTGATGTCCAAAGAAGCACAAGAACTTTCGTGGAAAGAAGCGCAATCACATCATGTACCAACAAATGTTAACGCTGAACCATCACCTTATGCATTAAAACCTAAAGATTTGAACTTAATTAATTATGACTTCGATAAATTTGGTTCAAACGAAATGCGAGGTCGCCTCATTAATAAATGGGTCGATAAAATCAAATTGAATAAATAGGAGAAAAGCATGAGAATCTTCAAAACCTCAGCAATATCGACCGCACTTTTATTAAGTGGTGCCTTAGTTTCATTCAATACTTTGGCAGAAGGGCGCTTAACTGTTTATTGCAGTGCACAAAATACGATGTGTGAACAAGAAGTTGAAGCTTTTGGTAAAAAATATGATGTTAAAGTTAGCCATATCCGCGCGGGAACAGGCAGTATTTTAGCACGAATTGATGCCGAAAAAGCTAATCCGCAAGGTGATGTCTGGTATGGTGGTACACTTGATCCACATTCGCAAGCTGGTGAAATGGGATTGTTAAGTCCATATAAATCACCTAACTTACAATATATTCCTGACGAATTAAAAGATCCTGCCAAAATGAAGGGCAACTATACTTCCGCCATTTATTTAGGAGTACTTGGTTTTGGTGTAAATACCGAGCGTTTAGCTAAACTGGGTATTCCTGTGCCTAAATGTTGGAAAGATTTAACCGATCCTCGTTTGAAAAATGAAATTCAAGCAGCCGATCCACAAAGTTCAGGAACCGCCTATACGGCACTTGCAACATTTATTCAACTTTGGGGCGAAGAAAAAGCTTTTGATTATCTGAAAGCCTTACACAAAAATGTATCGCAATATACTAAATCAGGTAATACTGCTACTCGCAATACAGCACGCGGTGAGGCTTCGATTGGGATTGGTTTCTTACATGAACATTCTATTGAAAAGGAAAAAGGTGCGCCTGTAGAATTAATCGTGCCATGTGAAGGAACTGGTTACGAAATCGGTGGAGTAAGTATCATCAAAGGAGCAAGAAATCCTGACAATGCGAAATTATTCGTCGACTGGGCATTATCCAAAGAAGCTCAAGAGTTGTCTTGGCAAAAAGGAGAAACCCATCAAATTCTCACTAACACTGAAGCAAAACAATCACCTTATTCTCTCGACTTCAAGTCTATTAATTTAATTGATTATGATTTTGATAAATATGGTGCAGTAGAAGAGCGTAAACGCTTAATAAAAAAATGGGTGGATGATGTCAAATTAGCAAAATAATAAGAAATGATTATTTTGCTTTTTTAATAGCATATAACTGCTTTCCCCAAAGAGTATAACTATAATATTAGTTAATAAAAAATGACTTAATAATTTCGTCATTCAATAGGGCGAAATCGCCTATTGAATGATGTCTTACTGCTTAATTAGAGGTTTTTTATGGAGCAGAAAAAAATATTTTCTTTTAACTCCCCTATGCTTTGGATGCTTTTAGCATTACTTGGCTTTACCTTATTACCATCAAAAGCATTAGATTATGGTCTATGGGACTCCACATCTGATGAATTATTAGAAGCGATGGGTTGGTATAATTTAAACCTAAGCTGGGCTTGGTTTTTACCGATGCTAGTATTTCCATTACTCAGCTTTTTATTACCGCGTTCTGATACTCAACGTGCTAAACTTGAGTTAGGGCTTATCAGTGCACTTTTCCTCTTTGTCTTTGTTTCTGCGACAATAGCAAAATTTAGCCTTGGCTATTCAGTTATCATTTTGATGATCGCATTATTAGCATTAGCAACAAATGCGCTTGCGCGATTAAAAGTCATGCAAGGTGACAAATTTGTGATTGCGTCACTTATCGCCATTGTCATGACGATTTTCTTTTTTATCGTCTATCCGACTTTTGCTATCTTGCTTTCCATGTTCTTTGATAATGGACAGTTTGCGCCGCAGCAAGTGGTTGATATCATACAACAACCTTATGTGCTACGAGTCGTCGGAAACTCTTTAGCGGTATCCTCAGTTGTTGGTGTGCTTTCTACAATTTTTGGTCTAGCTTTTGCACTTTATACAACACGTATCGCTAAACGTACGGCATTCATTGGTAAAATATTCTCAATTTTACCTATCGTCACACCACCATTCGTAGTAGGTCTTGGGGTGACATTGATGCTTGGTCGCTCTGGTTATGTCACTGCTTTCTTAGTTGAATATTTAGGTTTTAGCAGTAACTGGCTTTATGGGTTTACTGGGATTGTGATCGCTCATACTTTGGCGTTGACACCAATGTCCTTCATGATTCTTGAGGGCGCATTGAAATCTATTCATCCTTCAATCGAAGAAGCGGCTTATACATTGCGCTCAAATCGTTATCAAGCGTTCTTCCATATCATTTTCCCATTATTGAAGCCCGCATTAGCCAACTCTTTCTTAGTGGTTGTCATCCAATCTTTAGCTGATTTCAGTACACCACTTGTTCTTGGCGGTAGCTTTGATGTCATTGCGACACAGATTTATTTTTATATCGCAGGCTCACAATTAGATTACGCTTCAGCAAGTACATTAGGTACGATCCTATTAATGTTCTCGCTTGCTATCTTTGTGGTTCAATATCTTTGGATAGGTAAACGTTCTTATGTCACAGTTTCAGGCAAATCCTATCGTGGTGATGTGCAAGAACTACCGAATGGTTTAAAAGCCTTAATTGTATTCTTCCTTGGTTTCTGGACTTTATTTAATGTCGTACTTTATGGCAGTATTTTCTACGGTAGCTTCACCGTAAACTGGGGGGTAGATTACACATTAACCTTGAAAAATTACCAAATTCTCTTTGGACAAGGATTCAGCGATGGTGCTTGGCCATCATTAATCCAAACCGTTATTTTTGCGGCGAGTGCAGCACCTGTCACTGCACTATTTGGTTTATTGATTGCTTATATTACAGTACGTCGTGAGTTTAAGGGTAAAAAGACTCTTGAGTTCTTAACTCTGCTTTGTTTTGCTGTTCCAGGCACAGTGGCAGGGGTTTCCTATATTATTGCCTTTAATAGCGCGCCAATTTACCTCACGGGTACAGCCATGATCATTGTACTTTCAATGGTCATGCGTAATATGCCTGTTGGTATGCGTGCTGCCATTGCGGGTTTAGGACAATTAGATAAGTCACTGGATGAAGCATCGCTCTCATTAAAAGGAAGCTCTTTTAAGACCATTTGGTATATCGTATTTCCATTACTAAAACCTGCGTTATTATCCGCTTTAGTCACGAGCTTTGTCCGTTCCATGACAACAGTCAGCGCCATTATATTCTTAGTCACAGCTGACACACGCGTTGCTACATCTTATATTTTGAACCGAGTAGAAGATGGCGAATACGGCATTGCGATTGCTTACGGTTCAATCCTTATCGTTGTCATGATGGCAATTATCTTATTCTTTGACTGGATCGTGGGCGATACTCGTATTTCACGTTCCAAAGCGAAAAAAATGAATTAATGTATAGGTAGTAAACTATGAGTAATAATGATTTCTTAGTATTAAAAAACATCACTAAAGCTTTCGGTAAAGCAGTCGTTATTGATGACTTAAATTTAAACATTAAACGCGGCACGATGCTCACCTTATTAGGGCCATCTGGTTGCGGTAAAACAACAGTGCTACGATTAGTCGCAGGATTAGAAAGCCCAACATCAGGACAAATTTTTATTGATGGTGAAGATGTGACTAAATCATCAATTCAAAATCGTGATATTTGTATTGTTTTCCAGTCTTACGCCTTATTCCCACACATGTCAATTGGTGATAACGTCGGCTATGGTTTAAAAATGCAAGGTGTAAACAAAGAAGAGCGTACACAGCGTGTTAAAGAAGCACTCGAGCTCGTTGATCTCGCTGGCTTTGAAGATCGCTATGTTGATCAAATATCCGGTGGTCAACAGCAACGTGTTGCACTTGCTCGTGCATTAGTTCTCAAACCGAAAGTGCTTCTTTTTGATGAACCATTAAGTAATCTTGATGCGAATCTACGTCGTTCAATGCGTGAAAAAATCCGTGAATTGCAGCAGCGTTTAGGTATCACTTCACTTTATGTGACTCATGATCAAACTGAAGCATTTGCTGTATCTGATGAAGTTATCGTCATGCATAAAGGCAAAATTATGCAAAAAGCACCAGCAAAAGAATTGTATTTACGCCCAAATTCATTGTTCTTAGCCAACTTTATGGGTGAGTCAAGTATCTTCAATGGATCAGTGCAGCAAGATCAAGTGACAGTAAATGGTTACCAATTCACTTTAGCAACAGCTTCACAATTTGGTTTGTCTGATGGTCCTTGTCTTGTTGGTGTCCGTCCAGAAGCTATCACGCTTAAACAAACAGGCGAAGAAGCACAGCGTTGTACCATTAAAAGTGCAGTCTATATGGGCAATCATTGGGAAATCGTTGCTAATTGGGGAGGGCAAGACTTGCTAATTAATACGAACCCAGAACAATTTAATCCTGAATTAACAGAAGCTTATGTTCATTTAGCAGAACATGGTGTCTTTTTGTTAAAGCAAGAATAGTAAAATAAAAAAGTGCGGTAAAAAAAGCAACAATTCTATCGCACTTTTCACTCTTGCAAGCTAGCATAGTGAGAGTATCACTGTAGCTACGTAGTTCACCTTTGCCCCTCTTTTATAGATGATACAGAGTCAAAATTATTATCACAAAGAAGCCAACCATACAAAAAAGATCTGAATCACATTGCATTATTGTTATGTGATCAGCTTTCACACTCTTTTCCTTTATAACTTAGCATTTATGCAAAATGCCAAAAAATTATCGGCTATAATAAATTTAAAATAATGTATGACTCCAATAATCTGTTATTGGACTTTTAGCTCACTACAGCATAACAGAATATACCTTAAACTTATTTGTTTTCGCTAACACTTGATGAGAACCAAAATGTTGATCTAATAAATCAGGGTAAGGAAGAAATGCATTTGCTACAATACGTAGCTCACCGCCTTGCTTCAAATGCCATTTTGCTTGGCTAATCAATTCATTTACTGCACGATAAGTAGTGTCGATCCCTTCATGAAAAGGTGGATTTGAAATAATCAAATCAAATTTACCTGTAACATGAGAAAACACATCACTTGCAATCACATCGCCTTCAAGCTGATTTTCCGCTAAAGTGCGCTTAGCTGAGGCAAGAGCCATTGCATGTATATCTGTCATCGTGATTTGTACTTTAGGGTTATGCTGCTTGATATAAGCACCAATGACACCAGCCCCACACCCCATATCCAATACATTACCACGAATTGATTGTTCAAGAGTAGATAGTAATAAATCTGTCCCTACATCAAGTTCATTTGCGCTAAAAACACCAGGTAAGCTATAAATAGTCAATCCTTTTAACTTCGTGTGCTGATACGTTTTCCAATACTTGTCAAAAAGAAAATCCACTGGCTTCTTTAAACAAAAATGATATAACCCGCAGCGGCGAGCAGAATCAATTTTGGCAATTTCACCATAAGGTTCAAGCATTTTCTCTACCGAACGAATGCCACAACGATTTTCACCAATAACGAGCATTTCTTGTCCAATAGGTGCATTTGCCAACAATTGCATCAATTGAAACTGCACTTCTTGTTTATTTTTAGTCCAGTAGAAAATCACTAAATCAGCTTGTGTGTCTGATTCTAGGCAAAAATCCACCGCATCTTGTATTTTGGCATAGTCAAAATACCAACTCCATATTTTCACTGATTTAGCATTGATTTGTTGTGGAAAATTATCATTAATACCACCAGCAAAAAATACTGATTTATTATCAAAAAATGTAAGGTGACGTTGTAGAACTTGGCTCTCAAGAGAAATCACGCTGTTAATCCTATGGGTTATTAGTTAAAATTGAACGCATTATAAAGGAAAAACTAATAGCAATGAAGAATAGCATGACCAGACGAGAGCTTCTGTTACAAGAAATGGGGATAACCCAATGGCAACTACAACATCCCGAGCGCTTAAAAGGCGTTGTAAATATTAACGTGGGTGAAAATATTCGTTTAATTGTCATTACAGAAGCCAATTTGAAACAAGATAATATGCTATTAAAAGATGTACTACGCAGTTTAGAACTTAATGAAAACAACTGTTTATTCATTAGCTTTGAACAGGCACAACATCTAAAAGCAACGCATAATGTCACTTACTGGCTATTGAGTGATAATGCTGAAAAAATTGACCGCACTTTACCCTACTGCCACTCTGCTAGCGCTATTTGGCAGTCACCAACTTGGCTTAAATTTAAACAAAGTCATCAAGCTAAGCGCCATCTATGGCAACAAATCCAAGTGAGAGCCTAATGCAAATTTCCCCTATCATTGAATCTGATTTTGATCGCCTTTTTGCCATTGAACAAGCCGCACATGTAGTACCTTGGTCACTTGGTACGCTAAAAAATAACCAAGGTGAGTGTTATCTTAACTTAAAGTTGACCAGCCATACACAAATTGTCGCGTTCGTGATTTGCCAAACAATATTAGACGAGGCAACGTTGTTTAACATTGCGGTTGATCCACTATTTCAAGGACAAGGTTTTGGCAAAAAACTACTGAATGAGCTTATCAATCAATTAAAAGTAAAACAGATTTCAACACTGTGGTTAGAAGTTCGAGAATCAAATCTAACCGCCAAAGCTTTATATGATCAATTTGGTTTTAATGAAGTAGATCTTCGTAAAAATTATTATCCAACACCCGATGGTAAACGTGAAAATGCCATTTTGATGGCGTTATATCTGTAGATAGATCATAGACGTATAAAAAATTTGCCATAATATTCTAGTCATTGTGGCAAATATGATGGCGACTACACGACATGTTCAAACATAAGCTGAAACCAATCTTGAGTGCGTTGGTTAATTTCTTTTAAAAAAGAATCACTAAATTGTTGCTGTGTCAGCACTCGCTGCCAGTAGACATCTCCTTGAACATAATCATCACCTGCACCAATTTTACGCAACATAGTTAAAACTTTCTCAAAATCGACCGCACTTCCATCACTAATCAGCTTTAAATAACTTTTAAGATTAACTGTTGGCACAAGTTGTAGCTGTTGATGACTTTGGATATAACTCTCTACATAAATCTGTAATTGATTCAATGCAAGCGCTTTTACATTCAGAGAAGCATTTGCTGTTAAAGGCTTAAATGATTTATGCTCATCTTTACTATAACAAATAGGGGGTATAACCGTTTTATCTTCTGCCACTACAGACTGCACAAGATAGTAAATCCATGCCTCAATTAAATGCTTATCTTTGATATGACCTACACGCCAAGTCACACGACGATTATCATATAACCTATCAATATTGCCCACTAAACGAACATCACCTTGCTTAGTTGGCAAAACAATATCTAACTCTAAGATCTGTTGTTCTTGCGATAAATAAGTCGCTACTGTGGTCTTTAAAGACTGAATATCTTCTTGTAGTTGGCGTTCATAAATTTGTGCAAATTCACCACGCGGTAAAATACCTTTAACTTTCAACTGGATAAAAAAAGCCTTTATTTGTTCATTGGAATAATCAAGTAACTCCTCATTAATATGATATTTAGTTAAATTATCTAAAGTAAAATTTTCACTCTCTGCAATGCCTTCTTCTTGTCTAACAAAATACACACCTAAATGGCGCTTGAAGAAAAATTCCACTGGATTTTGTACAAAAGTAATCAAATCAGATAAGTTGATTTCGAATCCCTCATCCATTGTCTCTTGAGAAATGGGTTGTATAAAATTCTCATAAGATTCATTTTTCTGCGACATGGCTAAAGGCAACCACTGCTTTGCAAAAGAATGATAAGGCGCTTTAAAGTTATCAGGACTAAAAACCGTCATTGGGTGTTGTCGGATTAAAACCGACTTCCAATCTATCTCATTATTTTGAGGTAATTTATCCACTAAATAATCGAGCAATTGATTCACTAAAACGGAAGGTTGTTTTTCTTGGTTATCAATAATTGAACGACCAACAAAACTCACATAAAAATAATCTTGAGCAGATAACAATGCCTCAAGAAATAAATAACAATCATCGTCACGGCGAAAACGATCACCTTTACGGCGATCATATTGCATTAAATCAAAGCTATTTGGCGTTTGCTGACGAGGATATTCACCATCATTCATTCCTAACAAACAGACTACTTTGAAAGGAATTGAGCGCATAGGTAACAAAGTACAAAAGTTCACTTTACCAGCTAAAAAGCGCAGAGTATTAGGATCGTCTTCTAACGCTGCACTGAGTACTTCTGCAATAACATCAATACTTAGCGTTTGTTCAAAATCTGTTTTTTGTACTTCCTCAACAATTTGCTCAATCATCTGCTGAATATAAAGCAAAGTAGGTATACTATTTTCATTCGCTTCAAAAAAATCAGCTAAAAGTCTAGTCAAACTTTGCTGCCATTGCACAATAGATTGCATCGTTTGGATGCAATTATTCCATTGTGATAAAGCAGTTATAAACTCTGCTAAACGTCCAGCTAGCCCGCCTTGTAAACCATAGCTACTATCAAACCCCAGACTATCTTGCCAAATACCATTTTCCTCGCGCATAGCATAGCCTAATAACATTCGCTCTAAGCCAGCTTGCCATGCATTATAATTTTTCTGATGCTTTTCACCGCACTTTGCTAAACCAAAACGAATACCTGAGTTTGCAACCCAGTGACGAAGTCTGGCTAAATCAGCAAGTTCAATACGGAATTTGGCACGAATGGCTGGTACATCGAGTAAAGCTAGTACCTCTTCAGCACTGAATTGGCTCTCCTTAATGGTTAATAAATGAATAAAAGTCGCGATTAATACGTCATTCTCTGACAATTTATTATCAGAAATCGAAAATGGAATTGTGGCATGATTCTCTTTATGCTGTTGACCAAATACTGCCTGAATATAAGGAAGATATTTATCAATATCTGCGACCATTACAACAATATCTTTAGGTGTTAACTCCAAATCTTGCTGAAATAAATGAAGTAGATAATCTTGTAATACTTCGACTTCACGCATTGCACTGTGACAAGAATGAAAGGTTAAAGTGCGGTCATTTGGTGAGAAATTTAGTCCAGTATGACCATCTAAATTAAGAATACGTGCTTGGACCTGCGATAATAAAGTAGGTGCAGCTAATTCAGTATATGCTTCAATACTGCGTACATTATCATTCTGCTCTAATTCAGTTAATAAATATAAAAAATCACGCCCTAATTTTCCCCAACTTGAAAGTAATGGATGTCCTTCCAATAATTGTTCATTTTCATAGCTAAGCTCAAATACAGGTTTTGCATGTTGAGTTAACACAGGCTTAGCCTGCTGAGAATAATAAGATATACGTCGTAATTGAGTTAAATTTTGCATAAAACGGGCATCAACTAAATCGCCCCAATATTCTCGGCAGCCATGGGTAAAGAATAAATGTACTTCACAGTGCTGGCTCATTGCATATAAAGTATCTAAATAGCCTTTAGGTAAAGCAGAAATACCAAAAACAAAAATACGTGCAGGTACATTTACAGGTTGATGTTGCTGTAAAAATAGTAAAAATTGACTTTGCAAATTGGCACGATGGAGAGGTAAATTAATTTCATCCTGAGCTTGAATATCGGCAATTAAAGCTCGCCATAAAATAGCCTGCCAAGTAATATCTTGTTTAAGCTGTTGGAAAAATTTGTCATCTTTAGAAACAGAAAGTGACTTGAATTGCTTAATCACTGCCTTATCATTCCCATTTTCCCAATTTAAGATCCATTCAGGACGATAAACTAAATATTGGTCAAATAAATCGGCAATCTTATGCGCTAATTGATACAATTTTTGTTGTTCAGTTTGTACAGAAGAAGATAAATAATGACGTAATGACTCAAATTTAGATTGAA
Source organism: Pasteurella oralis (assembly GCF_042681465.1). Classification (NCBI taxonomy): domain Bacteria; kingdom Pseudomonadati; phylum Pseudomonadota; class Gammaproteobacteria; order Pasteurellales; family Pasteurellaceae; genus Pasteurella; species Pasteurella oralis. Next base: position 112,478 of record NZ_JBHUFP010000010.1, on the reverse strand, counting down.
CTAAATAAGTTGGAATCAGACGCATTAAACGCCATGTCATTGCAGTTTTGTTAAATGGTGTTTGACCCTCTACATGAGGCAAATTATCCGCATATTGTTGCCAAATAAAGCTAGCCGGCATTGGAAACTTAATATTACTTGCAATCCCTTTTTGCTCTGCAATTTTCCACTGTAACCACTGTGCCATACCAGGGCTTTGAACTAAAATAATCTCCGACTGAAAAGGATCCTCTAATCTCTCTTCCATTAAACTCAATAGAATATTTTTTTGTACATCAAGATCATTGGAGTAATAAATATTAAACACGGAAACTTTATCCCATAAATTATCAGTTCATGTTATTTTTCCCCAGTTTAGCTTGCATCGCAAGGCTTTTACAAAGTTATTTGAACAAAAGAGGATTTGGCTGTTGCTTTTTCTGATGTACATTCAATTTGAAACTGGATGTTATTTTGCTTGGTTTGTTTCTCACAATCTAACCCTAAAAATTGGCGCTGCTTTTGATTTTCAGCAATTTGCATAACCTGAACTGTATGATAAATCCTAATCGCATTCTGGCGTTGTATGGCTAACCATTGATTAACTGAGAGGAAAAGTCCACTAAAAACACCTAAAGTCAATAATAATGATAAAAGGCTCATGCCTTTATAATGATTTAAAATCATGCCAACTATTCTCTACTAAGCGCCAACGACTCAATTGAGTCTGCCAATATTCTACAGTTGCTTTTCGATAACTAACTTGCACGCTTTGATCTAATATCAACTTTCCCGCAGTAATCACCGTACCTGTAATTTTTCCCTTACCTTTGATATGTAAATCACCTTCAGCAATAACAACCGCATTCTTGTTCCCTGCTAATACCCACTCATTTTGTTGCGCGGTAAACCAATAAAATTGAGGCGTTCTCAATTCATTAACCGAAAAATCAGCACGGAAAATCGGTATATTTTCACGTTGAATAAAGCGATCAAATTGCTGTTCATTTAGCGCTGAATGAGGTACAGCTTTGAATAAAGATATACGAGAACACCAAACATATTGTGCATATTCATCTTGTGGATAGGTATCAGTAAAATCTAATTTATGCGCATTGTTATCTAAAGTTAATGGTAAGTTTTCACATAATTCATGTTTTTGGCGATAACTTTGTACCTGTAACCTTAAGCTTTGTGTAAGATAGTGCTTATATTGATACACTTGTTCCGAATATAGATGCAATACATCTTCATTAGACAGTAAAAAAACGATTAATATACCACTTAACAATAGCAGTACTGTTAATGTCACAATACCGGCTTGCGTTTTCATAATGAACGAGTATTTAATAAAGGAATGACAGCAGATGTTTCATAAAAAATTGTTGGTTGAGATTGCATATATCCAGCTAAATACATTTCTATACCTCGTTTATTAGCTACCCAATGAAAACGTAAATGACGAATAACATATTCTTTCTTATCTAATAAATCGACCCAACCACCACTAGTACAAGCACTTTTTTGTAAAAAAGTCTGACATTCTTCTAATTTACAATGAGAATTAACCGCACTTTTATACGTAAGACGAGTTTCAATCATGCCCTGATTTAAGCGATACCCAAATAATTCTCGTTCAACATGTGTAGTATTATTATGCTCACCTACTACACAGCTTTTACCTTTAAATTTCTCTCCTAAACAACCATTTGTATCCAAATCATAGAAAAACAACACGCAATCTTGTTCATTTTGCTCATTTATCGAAAATAACTGCAAACTGCTATGCGCTTGTTCAAATAATGAAAAATTTGTTTGTTGTGTTTTAGCAGAAAAAGCACGAAACCCCGCTCGCCTGATATCCTTAGCAATTAACCTAATCACACGTTGTAACTCAGATTGAAGTTGTAAATGTAGAAAGAGATATTGATTTTGGCGTTGACTGTGTACATAAAAAGTCACAAACACGAATAATAAAAATGAGGAAAGTGATAAAGATAAAAGCAAACTCAGCAATGTTTGACCACGATATAACATCTCACTAAACCTCTTTATTTTCACAAGCACTGAATGATTTATGCCTTTTTAATTTAATGCTACCCACATTAAACAAAGAAAAAACGGCTCTTTGATTGCCTAACTGCAAAATAAAACAAGCAGTTTCCAATGTATCTCGAATACCACTCAAACGGCTTATTTCTCTCGGATAATAAAATTTACTAATTAACATAGTTTGATGGGAAAATTGAGGATAATAAAACAATACCGTTGTATCTTGAGAACAAGAATTCGGATTTAAACAGTCACAAACATTATCTACTTTTCTTTGCGCAGTTAAACACCAACGTTTTTGAACTAAATCACGGTTAGCGATCAAGAGCCATATCTCTTGTGAATTAGCTACTCGCATCTGTACTCGGCGTAAAAAGAGCTGTAATTTACTCAATTCCTGATTAAAATGTTGCTGTTCACGTAAATTTTGCCAACTAGGCAGAGTAATAACGAAAACACAACTTAGTAAAAGCAAAACTATTAACATTTCCAATAAAGTAAATCCGTTTTTCATACTTCCTCTTTTTGTAATGCACTTTACACTTGTTCCTACTTGTTACCAAAAAGCAAGAAACAATATTGGAATGTAGATCGCAAAAATAAATTTGGATAGTAAAATAATCTATAGTGATATAAATAATATAGTCTCAGCGATATAAATGGGACTTATGGGGAATGAATGTTACTTAGTGGGATAGAGAAATTGTAAAAGAGTTTCAGTATGTGAAAAAAGATTGAGAGGCTATAGTCAGCCTCTTTTTTATGTGAACATATCCATTTGATTATGCTTTATCACTTGTTTACGAACTCGATTAATCACTTTACGAATACCTGATTCAGTCATATTGTATTTCTTAACCAAGAAAAACCAGTTATTCCCATTGAAGTCATTATAAATATCTAAGTCACGTTGTGCGATTTTGTAATGAAAATCCTTAGGAAAGGAAATCACCATCCCACCATAGTGTTCAGCCAAAAAATCAGCGACGTGTATTGAAATCTGTTCACAAATGTCCTGATCGAGATTGTAATTTTTACATAGCGTACTCACATTATCTTCAATATCGCGTAAAAGCTCGTGTCGCGTTACTTCCATCTGTGTGCTCATTACATACCTCCTATTTCACGTTGCTGCCATTTTTTTAATCTTTCTAAAACTTTTGTTGCTTGCTCGTTATCAAGCCAGCTAACAAACGGAATTGGTTGTCCATCTTTATTTTTAGCAATTTTTGCAACGTAAGCATTTAATGCATCCTCGCTGCCATTTCTAATTATACCTTGTGAATACATCTCAAGCCATTTAGCACGTATTTTCTTTGTGATATTGCTTAAAGTGTATTGCTGGCTTGTACCTATTCTGCGTTTTGTAGTGTTTGTTTTGACACTAAAACCGCGAGATTTCATACCATCTAGTACTTTTTCAAGCTCAGAAACGGTCATGTTAGAGCAACTAGATTTGTTTACTGTATTAACGAGGAAAGCTCGGTATGTTTCTTTATCCATACCAAGCTTTGATTGTGCTATATGTATTAATTTAATTAACTGTTTTCGTCTAATTTGATTTTCCATTTTTATCACCATAAAACACATTATTCAGCCCACTTTTTTGTGGGTAAATGGGCTGTAAATATGCCTTATTTAGTAAGGTAACATGTCATCATCATCTAGTTTTAATTTTTCCTCTTCTTCTATTTCTGAAACTAATTCCTGTAATGCTTTTGAAATTGCGTTTCTTATTTTTTCATCTGTGTTATCCCTTGCGACTAAAAAAGTCATTGCATCATGATCTAATAAGCTTTGATGCCACTCCAATTCTTCAAAAAGACTACCTTCCCAGTTAATACGTTTTACTTTTCCACCCAAGATCTCCGTATCTTTTGAGAACGCTAAGTTATCAGCGGTTACTTCATCCATTTCAATTTCAAGTGTAAGTAACACTTTTGGCTCTTTTTCTGTGCACATAATCTATCCTTATTCAATAACGCTAAGCGAATTGTTCTAATTTTGTATCTTTAGTAAATTCAAGCAGAGTATTTTTAATAATGCGATTTAACACATGATATTGACAGTTTAAATATTCCGTCAAAATACCGTATTTTGCTGGAGAGTCAGAACGTAACATTCTGGCGGTTTCTGCAAAGTCGAGAAATTTCATCGCACGAATACGTAAATATTCATCAAGTTTAAACCGCACAATAAACCCATTTTCATCTTCGTACCGCATTGCCAAAGACTGAACTATAAAACCATTGTATAGTGCATCTAATGCGTTATGTTTGCCTTCTTCGGTATCCAAGTGACGGCAAGTGCGATGTGTTTTATCATCTTCGGTTTCACGTCTTAATGTTGCTTCGTAATCAAAACCTATAGAGTTAAACAATGGTTCATTATCATTTAATAATCTGCTAAATTTTGTATTAATCCCTAGTTTTTCTTCCGACACAATAATGGATTTCACACCCACCAAGCCAAACACTTCAACCAGTTGCATTAAAGCTATTTTGCTGCGTTTTGAATTGCTATTGATCACTAAAATCTGCGTGTTAGGGTTATAAAAAACATTGTAGATTTCACTGGACGGTGGCAACACTTTAAATAATTCCACCTTAGCAAGATGAACAGCATCTTTTTCACTTGTTACATTTTTAAACTCAAAGGCTTTAAAGGCTATTTGTTCTTTAGTAAGGTGTTTGAATTCAGCCCTAATAGAGAAAAACAGCCCACCGTCATCAAAGGTGATCACTTTTTTACCTGTAATGAGATTTTTTACAATCTCAAATTTTTCTCTATTTCGTTCTGCAAGCACGGCATTTTCTAAGGTTTCTACAATATTTTGACTTGGAAATGTAATGCTATAAACACCACATTGGGTCATTTTAATGTAATCTGAATAATTCATATGTTCATCCCCATATTTCATTTTTGTGTTACGTAGCTAACTATTATTAGCATCTTTCTCTGAGTTGCTTCTCTTCGCTGATTTCTGGTGCAATGTTGCGAAGAAAAGCAATTTTGCGCTTAGTATTTTTAGCTTCACGCAGTGCACTGTTAAACATAATGGCACTGCTTCTTTCATCACCACCATTCATAAAGTCAAGTGATGCTTGAAATGCGCTGATAATATCTGCAATTTCTGCCGCACAATCTTGCTTTTCTGTTAATGTCATTTATATCTCTCCAATTTCAGTTACATTTCGCACTTCCGAGATCTGTTTTGGTAATTTATCGAGCTTTTCTAAACTAAAATCATCAGTTAACTTAGATACATCATCGATATTTTCCGCAACCACCAAGACCTCAAGTAAGCATTCAACACGTACAATAAACTTTTTCATTTCACACCCCAGCAATATCAAGTGAAATTGGTTTCCATGTATCAGTATCACCCACGCGCTCATAAATGCGCACATACGCTTTAGAGCTGACAACCTGCACGCTTTCACTAATAGCCTGCATCGCGTTTAACCAACGCTTGTCTTTAATATCAACGCGACGTAAACCAAGAATATGTGAAGTATTTAGATTCCCTTCTTTATCCACGTTAAACGCCCGTTCAATTAGAGCTCTAAGTTCTGGGCGAGAACCTTCGGACCATTCATTTAAACACTCATCAATGAGGACTTTTGCCGCTTGAATCCGCTCATCGAACTGTAAGTTGTCGTTAATGGCGCGCTGAATTTTGTACTTACCATCGTAGCTAAATAGCGTAATATTGCCTTTATTACCGCCAATTTTGGCATCATACTTCTCAGCAGATAGGTCAATAAATGCTTGAATATCACCAAAAATATGCTCTTTAAATGCCTTCATTTCACCGTGCAGTGCAATAGCTTTTTCCACCCATTCGTTAACTAACGAATCACGTTCTTTATCAATTTCTTTAATAAGTTCTTCTGGCGTGAGATTGCCTTTTGCATCAGCCCAGTAGGTTTTACCATTAATGATTTGCTTAGCCATATTTGTCTCCTTGTTATTTTTAATGAATCGTATCTGAATCTTTTGCAAACTTTTCAAGCTTTGCATGAAAGATGCTTGGGTCTTGGTTAAAGTAAAAACGGATTTCCATTGTTTCCTGTCTTAATTCGATATATGTAATTTCGCTTGCAATCATCACCGCCATATTTTCTGGTGTCAGTTCAATTTTTTTCAGCATAAAAACCAATAAGTCCAGGAATCTGTCATCTGTTTTTTCAATTCTGATGAAATTATTTTTCTGCGTTTTCTCTGGCATGTTGATGTTCCTTTAAAATTGCTTTAAATGTGTCATTGTTATTACTACCTTTTATTAATTCAAAATAATCGATGCCCTCAATTAACGCGTTTGCGATTGTTGCGGGATCTTTTGCTTGTAGAACAAACATCAGGCAGTAGCGATAAAACTGCTCTTTGTTGTTTCTATTAATTCGTTTCATTATTTCTTTACCCATAACGCCCTCATTAATGAATTGTTTCTGAACGTGGAAATGAAAAGATAATTCGACAACTACATAACATGCACTGTGCTGTTGAAATAAGTTGTTCTGTTGCATCATGCATATGTGAATAAACAAACGCCTTGTCAGTGTCTAACCACTTTTGCGTGAGTGCGTTATGTTGCACTTCAAGTGTGGGGACGCTTCCATCAAGTCTGACATGTAGGACCGTTAACCCTAATCTTGCACATGCCATAGTTGCTTTATGTGCAGCAGTCAATTGAGATAACACGTGCATATTGGCAATATTAAGTTGCACTTTTTTCTTTTGTGGTTGTTGTTTAGTCATGATTACACCCCTTTTACAATGTCAGCTGTGACAAGTGGCGAGCCCAGCTCAGCTGCTAGATTCATGGCTGACGTTAATAAATTCCCCACTGCTAATGGATATAACAGGCTAGTTTGTGTCTTATTTCTGCTGTTGGTCATAATTAAACGTTGACGAACGGCATCGAGTGCGTCTTTATCAAAGAAATCTGATGCTTTTTTGCCAATAACCTGTGCTCGAAAATCAACATATTGCTCCAAGCAACTATCTAATGGCTCAAGCGTGACAATTTCACAACGTTGAACGACTTCGCGGACTTCAAAGTTACGCTCTGAAAGCTTTAATTTAAGCTCAGGCTGACCGACAAGTACGATAGATAGTAGCTTTTTAAAGCCATCTTCAAGTTCAAAGAAACGTTTTAAATGTTTCAGTGTTGGCACAGGTAAACTGTGTGCTTCTTCAATAATTAGCACATGTTGATTACCCGCCCTGGCGCTGTCTTTTAAAACACGGTGAAGTTGGCGAAAACGTGCTTCAGGTGAGCGTTTAACATTTTCAAGGGGTGCCAGGGTGTTGATAATGCTTTCAGCAATGTGTGCTGCTTTAAGTGTCTTGCCTTTTAAATCGTTGTCTTCCATGGCGATAATGTAAGGTTCAATCACCACAACTGGCAGGTTTTCACTGTTAATGCGATCGATTAAATCGCGACGTAGTGTTGACTTACCTGCGCCAGATTCACCAACCACAGCGACAAAACCACCAAATTTAGCCGTTTGGAAGAGTGCTTCACGGACGTAACGCACGTCTGGTGAACTAAACACTTCAGCAGATGAGCGCACTTCATCAGTAAAAGGATTAGAAAAAAGTGAAAAATGTTTTTTTGTCGCTGGAAATAGAGACTGTTTTGCGAGTAACATAGTATCGTCCTCTGTTGTTGGCTGGTTGCCGTTATTAATAGTGGACACTTCTGCCACTGCGCCAACAGTGGCAGAAACCTCCGTTAAAAGTTCTTCAAGTGAGGTTGAAATACCGAGTTTTTGTAATTCAACCGTCAGTTTCTGCTTAAAAAGCTCAGTGTCTGTTTTAATTAACTGACCATGATTGACCAAGTTTGTGATCACCGCTGGGGATACACTGAGCTTTCTTGCAAGTTGGCGCTGTGCCACGCCTTTTTTCTCTAAAATTGCTTTGAGTTTTAACATGGTGACTATCCTTAACCATTCACAATACGTAATGGTTTTGCCGTGGTTGGTAAGTGTGGTTGAGCAAGTAATTCTTCTAACTCAGGCTCAGTCATGCCATTTGGATACCGCTGGTTAAGCCATTGCAATGTATCTGCACTGTACTCACTTCCAAATTTAGCTTTTAAGCGTTTTGCAACCTCAATTGTGCTGAGTGGAATAAGCTCAACACGTTTTGCATTTTCAGTAAGCTCATGTTGCTGACCTTGTTTTGGCATAAAATCAACATAGTTATGTTCTTCAATGCTTTTGTATGGGTTAATACGACCACCAAAGAGCGGTGTTTTGGCTTTTTGAGCTGCTTTAACTTCATCATCTGTTTTAGCACCATAAGCAATACGTTCGGCTTCTTCCTTGTTATATTCAAACTCGCTTTTATTATGCGGTTTATACTCTTCGCCAATGACTGCCGCTTGTTCTTTAAAACCGTGTTCATTAAAGATAACAGGCTCAACAACTGTCCAATAATGATGGCCCTCTTCATCTACTCGTTGCACTTGAATACACTCAGGTCTATATGGATTTTTACCAATCGTGAGTGTGTTACCAACCATTGCTTCTTTAATGTTACGAACATCAAATACCGCACCACCAAAATTAACTGTTAATTCAGCAGTGACTTTACGAGTTACTAATTTTGTGATCATGAGTTCGCGACAAATTTCAATGCTTGGTGCCAGTACAAGTTGGTCTTTAGTAATAGAAAGCCAGCTCATGTAACGTGTTCTTCTCGTGCGTGAATGAACTGCAGTACTGTTAAAATAGGTCATCCATTTGCCAGCCAGTTGGTTTAAGTTGTCCAACCCCGTAACCCGCATAAAACGCAACCCACTCTCAAATTGGCGTTCGACAATATCGTTGCTCTTCTCAACTTGTCCTTTCGCACGCGGCTTACCGGGTGCATTAACTTGAAGATGAATGCCAAGTTGATCGCATAAGTGACGAAACATAGCTGATGTATTCGCAGAGCCAGGGTCTAACATCACCATTTTTGGTACACCACAAAATGGATTGTTATTACCACGTTTTTGCATCGCGTTGATGAAGCAGTTACAAAGGTTTTCTGCACTTTCACCGCCATACACATATTCAACATAAATCACACCAGAGGTGTGGTCGGTGATGACATAGCGCCAAACACGTTGATTTTCGACTTTCTTCACATTAGCGGGCTTGTTCTTATAGAACTCTTTTTCTTCCATAATGTTTAAGCCATTTCCGCCGTCTGTTTGCTCTTTAAGGTAATACAACACACACAAAGAGGGGTCGATTTGCCAACAATGATTCGGATGTAAGCTTTTCATACTGTTAACTGGTGCAGGGCGAGATAACTGTTCAGGATGTAGGTTATAAGTACGTAATGCCCGACTGACCGCACTTTCCGAAAGTAACCGTATTTCACCTGTGCTTTCGTCAATGTATTCTGCTTTGATTTCATTGTTTGCACGCAATACATCAAGCACGCTAGCAAGACTGGACATGACTTTGTTATTCACACCACGTCGGCAAGCTAACCAGTAAGCTGAAATGATTTTTGCTTCGTCCAAACTCAAGTTCACATTGCCTTTATCTGCACGTTGTTTGCGTTTTGGCTGACTAAATTGTTTTAATTCACGCATTAACGTGGCATAACTAATATTCAACTGTTCACAAGCTTGCGCATAGATTTCACCTTTTTTGCCATGTCCTGCTGCTTGTGCAAGCTGTGAAATCTCTAGCAGTTTTTCAGGTAAAATCGCCATGGTGATTGTCCTTATTCTTGTTCTTCGCCATTAATGATGGCGTTAAATGCATCACTATAATCGGGCGTTTCATTACCACGTGCCCAGGCAGGTGTGTTATCACCATCCGCAAATTGAGGGAGGTTAAACGTAGTACGTAATTCATTAATAACAAGCTCAATCTCGGCTAATACACCTGTCATAAACTGCTTGTGATCAATGCCACTTTCTTGTGTATGTGCATCTAGTGTTGCAAATGCTTTCCACGCTTGCCCGCGTAGAATTGCTTCGGCTCCGTAAACAAGTTGAGATGTTTCTTTACGCAACACACCACCTTTTTCATCTGGCGTTAATGTGTTGATGTATTGCTTTTTCTTTTCAAGTTCTGCATCAAGCTGATCGATACGTTTATTCTTGTTATCAAGAACACGTGCCTGTGCGGTATAATTGTCTTTTGCTATTTTTAATTGCGCTTCTAAGCTCTCTTTTTCTTTTGCGTGTTTAACCGTCAATTCTTCGATTTTCTCAATCAAATCTTCTTTGTCGGTTGCCTCTGAGTAGTCGGCATCTACGATTTCTGAACGAGCATCTTCTGGGAGTTTACGTAATTTGCGTAAATCGCGATAACCAAGACCAAGGCGTTGGCTATCCTCTAAAAATTCCTCACCTAAAATAGAGAGATTTAATAAATCTTCATCTACTTTCTGTCTAGTAAAGCCACAAGCTAAGCAGTATTGCTCCCATGTGCTGACGGTCGTCAGTTTTCCATCAAGATAAGTCACCAACCCTTTGTATTTCTTATTGTTTTTGATTTCTGTTAAAATTTTCAAAGTGCCGACTGTCAGCAGTTTATTAACAAATCCAAAAGCTTTAATCATTCCCATCGCTTCGTGTGCTTCTGCAATATCTTGTGTCATCTGTTTAGCAACTAAAGCAACAGCATTTTGTTCTTGTTCTAAAGTTAGATTATTCATATAAAGTCCTTATTTATGAGTACATCGCGGTTTCTACACGCTGTTTTAATTCTTGGATATGGTGACTTGCTTTATCCATATTGACGCTATGTCGCATTGCGATTTGTGCAAGTAAAGGGCTAAAAGCAAATTTGCCAGTATCAAGTTTGATCACAAACCCTTCCCGAATTAATACATCTAACGTGCGAGTAATATTCGCTGGGCTTTCGTCGAGTGCTTCTGCTAATTCTTTATTTGCTAATCCAGTAAAAGAATTGTGCTGTAATACTTTAATAATCCGTAAAACACGTTCCGCTGAATTTGGTTTTTCTTTTCCCATTTTTACACCCCATTATTTTTGATTTCGATTGTGTAAAATTGCCTGATTCGGTACTGGTTTGTTAAGTTTTCTGGCTTCTTTTGCGAGATACCAAATACAAAATTTAATAAGTAATTTTTTCATATACCCACCTATGCAGCTTTTAAGCCGAGTTTAATTGCAATCTCCAACGCTTTTCCTCGTTGTGCTTTGCTGGCACCATTAAGTACACGACTAACCACGACAGGGTGATATCCATTTTCTTTTGCCCACAAAGTGAAGGTTTTTCCTTCTTTGTAGAACTCCATGCGAACCTGATCAGGTGTTTTTACTTGAGTAGCCATTTTTTTTACTCCTTTTGTTCTGATATAATTTGCTTTAAGTTGCGTTAATAATAACGAACAAGTGAGTGTAAATCAAGAGAAAAATGAACAAATGGGAATAAAATTAAGATTGAAAGAAGTGCAATTATCTAAAGGATTGAATTTAAAGGAGTTCTCTGAGGCTTCAGGAGTGTCCTATAGATCTCTTCAAAATTATTTAAGTGGGGAAAGAGAGCCTAATGTTACTGGGCTGACAAACTTGTGCACTCGTTTGGGAGTTAATATAAATTGGTTGCTTACTGGACAAGGGGATATGTTTGTTAATGATATTGTTAATGAGATCAGCGGCGAGGAAGCAAGTTTATTAGATGACTTCCGCAATATGAATGACCAAGGCAAAACGGCTGTTAAGGCGACCGCTCGGGCGATGGCGGAGCAAGAGTTGTTTAAAAATAGTAAAGTAGGCTAATCAACATAGAACACCATAGATGTTTTAATCAAAAAAGAACAATTATTAATTGACATGGTATTAGAATAAGATTTTATTAACAACTAAGGATCAGGTATGAAAAACTACAAAAAAATTATTTTATTATCTACATTGTTAACTACTATTCCATCTCTTAGTGCGGTAAATGGCTATAAAAATATTGATTTTGGTTCGAGTATTTTAGAGGTTAAGAACAAAATCAAATGTGAGTTACTACCTCTAAGTACCAAGGAGGGTAGGTATGGATGCCCCATGTTTTTGGGGGATATGAAAATTCTGGCGGAGCTTTATTTTATTGATGATAAGTTTGCAAAGATTAACTTAATGAATATCCCTTATGATAAAGCCTCGGTTGTACTTCAACATTTAAAAGCAAACCATACCGAATCACAAAAGCACCTCATACTGAAAAATGATAAATGGGAAGTCTTTTTTAAGTATTTCTTTGATGAAAATTCAGTGATTTACTTGACTCCAATTAATGACAACAAAAATCCTGCTACACTGACTTACACGACAAAGGACTTTGATAAAAAATATCAAGAGTTTTTAAGCAAACAAAAGAAAAAATCGGATAAAAGCATATTGGACGCTTTGAAATAACTCTACTTAGCTTGTATCGCTTTATCGTATAAAGTTAAATTCGAGTTTACTTGATTTTTGTGGTAATGGAGGCAGGTCATAAGGCTTGCCTCTTGGTTTTATATGTGCAAAAGGTTCATAAATCAACATAGTCAATTCTCGCTATTTGGGGTGAAGTAGTCATAGATCGTATATGGGTCCCTTTGAAGAAAGGTGTGAGAACGGCTGATATGTTATTGCTAATCAAATAATCTCCTCTAATTTTTTCAACTCGTCATCGGTATAGTTATTATGTACTAGCTTGATCACTAAAATTTTATGTCTATCTGATAAAGTTTTAAGATCAACATATTGATTAGATAAATCAGCCAGTACTGGCAAATTCGGTATGTATATGTCGTGTTTTGCAAAGAATAAAGCTATATCACCAACTAGACGAATTGGAATTTTCTTTTTTCCAGTTTCAATGCTGTGTAGAAAAGCTTGAGTAATATTGAGTGCTTTTGACATGCTTCTTAACGTGTCCCCGCTATCAATCCTAGCTTTTCTGATTGCTTTACCGAATTCTGTTAATGCCATTTACTACCTCCTTTATTTTATTAGTTATCATATCTATGGTATGAGCACTTTTATTCTAGACGTGTCCAAAATACATAAGCTTTTATAAAAGCTATTCTTAAAACTCCAAATCCAATTAATATTTAAGGAGTTTTTATGAAAGGTTTTTTAAGAGCATTAAAGCACGGTCGTCTATTGTCATGGGTTATTTCCGCTCTTTGTCTGCTTGTTATTATCAGTGTTGCATCTCCAGTACAGTTGCCTGTAGTTTTGTATAAACTCGCACTAATCTCTATTGCATCTATTATTGGTTATCATTTAGATCGCGCTTTGTTTCCATATTCTAGCCCTGGCAGTTATCTTAAAGATAAATGGAATAAACACGAATCAAAAATCTCGGTTCGCTTTGAAAACACACCAGAACATCCTGTTTGTGACGGTTATTTGAATGTGTTTGCTATGGTGGTGTTACGCCGTGCACTCATTGTTGGTGCAGTAATTTTAGGTGTAACTTTAGGATTGTAATTATGCGCGCTGTTCATCGTTCTAATCGCTGTTTTCGCTATTGTTGTTACGCATTTATTGTATTGTTACTTTCCCCGCTACTGTTTGCTTCCTTAGCTTTCAGTGCGCCAGTTAAAGCACAACAGTACCAACGGATATTAATTCGTGAGAGTCACGCCATCTGGGGTTTAAATGCACCGATCCCCGTATTTGCAGCACAGATTCATCAAGAATCACAGTGGAAAGTGAATGCGCTTTCACCAGTTGGAGCACAAGGTTTGGCTCAGTTTATGCCAAAAACAGCTGATTGGATTTCACAACTTTATCCAGAGCTTGCTAGTAACCAGCCTTATAATCCCAACTGGGCGTTACGTGCATTAGTACGCTATGACGACTGGCTTTATCGACGTATTAGCGCTAAAAGTGAATGTAACCGTATAGCGTTTATGTTATCTGCTTACAATGGTGGGCTGGGATGGGTGCAGCGTGATAAGCAAAAAGCCAAGATACAAGGGCTTGACTCTTTAGTCTATTGGCAAAGCGTGGAGTTGGTTAATAGCGGGCGTAGTCAGGCTAATTTTGCTGAAAACCGTGGCTATCCAAAACGAATTATCTACTACCGGCAGCCACGCTATATAACCTGGGGAAATACCGTATGTTTGCACGATTAATTAAAGGACTGTTTAGTAGCAGCCTTGGTAAGCATTTGATTAATGGCATATTAATTGCTGTAGTGTCTATTTGGGGCTACTACCAAGCATATAAAAGTGGTTATCAAGCGTCTCGTTTAGAGTTTGAAATTATTAAAAACCAAGTAGTACAGGCGCAATTACTGGAACTGGATAAACAGATTAAACAAGCCAATCAAGCGAATTTAGCCTTGAGCGAAAACTTAGGGCGTTACCAACAGCTGGGAGATAAAACCACCGATGAATTACAAAAAATATTGGCAAAAACAAATGAACTACGTCGCCACTGCAAGTTTAATGCTGACAGCATGCACGCACTCAATCTCGCCCGCACCCGTGCAGCCCAAGCAGTTACCCGCGGTATTGGCAATACCATGTCAAGCACCAGTGCCATTACCACTGAATCAAAGTGATGCGGTATTTATCGCATTAAAGCAAATGTATGACTTATATGGCGAATGCGCGGGACGGCATATTGAATTAATAAACTATATTATCAAGGAGGAAAAATGATTGAGGTTGGGGGCTGGCAAGTGATCACTTTCTTTGTGAGTCTTGTCATTACAATTATCGGCATGTTGATTGGTTTCGGTAAGCTTTTACTCTCACAGTTTGAAGCAAAACTGAATGAAAAGTTTAAATTCTCTGAAGAACGTTATCGACAACTGCATGACGATATCAAAGCAGCTAAAGATTTATCTGAAGCGGCGAATAAAACAGTGACAGAACTAAAAACATCATTACCACTTGATTACCAGCGTCGAGAAGACGCAGTGCGTAGTGAAACGGTCAATTCGGCACGTTATGACACAATTAACGAAAAGCTGGATAAAGTCATTTTAATGTATGGACGGAGCTAACATGATTGAATTTGACAAGAATAAACGCGAGCACATTCGGTGGCTTATTTTATTAACACTTGACCACGCACGCCCTATTGGTGCCGCAGAAAGCCTTATTTTAAGCACTATTCAATGTGTACCAATGCAATTAACAGCATTAGAGCTTAGACGTGAATTAGATTACTTAGCAGGTAAAGAGCTCATTTGCATCACAGGTCGTGAAACCATGCGTTGGCATGCCAAACTCACAAGTAAAGGTATTGACGTTGTGGAATATACCGCGCCTGTTGGTGCTGGGATTGCTCGTCCAGAAAAATATTGGTAATGGAGGTATCTATGCCAAAACGTTCTACGGTAAAAGCATTACCTCAATCAATTAGAGATTGGCTTGATGCTGCGCTGGTTGAAAATAATTTCAGTGGTTATCGCGAACTTGAAGATGAACTCAAAAAGCGTGGTTATGACATTTCAAAAAGTGCAGTCCATCGCTACGGGCAAAAGCTTGAACAACGTCTCGCGTCAATAAAAGCAAGTGCCGAAGCCGCTAAAGTCATTTCTGAAAATATCAGTAATGAAAAGGGCGTACAAAGTGATGCGATTTTAGAAATGATACAAAGCGAAGTGTTTCAGGCGTTAATGAGTCTTGAGGAAATAAAAGAAGAAGACGACCCAATGAAACGCCTGGCGGCATTATCCTTTGTCGGAAAAAACATCAGCCCGTTGATTGGAGCAAGTATCAATTTGAAAAAATATCAGGCTGATATCAAAGCTAAAGCCCAGCTTGCCGCAAGTGAAGTCGAGAAAATTGTTAAAAAAGGTGGCTTAAGTCTCGAAACCGCGGATGAAATCCGCCAAAAAATCTTAGGGATCACTGCATAATGGAAACACTTACGCCTAATCAAGACCGAACACCCGCTGTTTTACTGCCATACCAGCAACGCTGGTGTGCGGATACCACACCCGTTAAGGTTTGTGAAAAATCTCGTCGTATCGGGCTATCTTGGGGTGAAGCGGCGGATACTGCGTTACTTGCTGCATCACAACAGGGGATGGATTGTTGGTATATCGGTTATAACCGTGAAATGGCATTGGAGTTTATCCGCGACTGTGGCAACTGGGCGAAAGCCTATGGGTTGGCAGCGGGTGAAATCGAAGAAACTGAAGAAATCTTCAAAGAAGGCGATGAAGAAAAAGCTATTCTTGCTTATATCATCCGTTTTGCCAGCGGCTGGCGCATTACCGCACTGTCCTCTCGCCCCTCTAACTTACGGGGTAAACAAGGGAGAGTGATTATTGATGAAGCGGCATTCCATGACGACTTAGCAGAGCTGATGAAAGCGGCAATGGCGCTTTTGATGTGGGGCGGTCAGGTGCATATCATCAGCACCCACAACGGTGTGGATAATCCGTTTAACGAGCTGATAAGTGATGTCAAAGCGGGCAAAAAGCCCTACAGCTTGCACACCATCCCATTCGAAGAAGCGATTCAAGATGGGCTTTATCGCCGCATTTGCCTGCGTTTGGGGCGTGAGTGGACAAAGGCAAGCGAAGAGGAATGGGTCGCTGAAATCCGTGCCTCTTACGGAGATGCCGCCTCCGAAGAGTTGGATTGTATCCCGCGTAATTCCGGTGGTGCATGGCTTACCCGCGCACTGATTGAAAGCCGCATGACCAAAGACACCCCGCTTATCCGCTTAACCAAAAACGATGAATTTAGCTTAATTGACGAACCTGTGCGCTATGCAGAAATCGAGGAATGGTGCGAAGAAAATCTACTACCCGTATTGCAAGCCTTACCACAAGGACAACGCAGTTATATCGGTGAGGACTTTGCCCGTAGTGGTGACTTATCTGTGATTTGTGTGGGACAAGAGCAATCAGATTTAACGCTGAAAGAAGTTCTTGTTGTTGAGATGTCAAAAATCCCATTTAAGCAACAAGAACAAGTTTATTACTACATTGGCGACCGCCTACCGCGCTTTTCTAAAGCGGCGAACGACGGACGCGGCAACGGACAATTTTTATCAGAAGCAGCATTTGACCGCTATGGACAAATCGTCGAATCGGTGATGTTAAGTGAGTCGTGGTATGCACAACATGCACCACCGTTTAAGGCTGCCCTTGAGGATGGTACCTTTTACGGTATCCCGCACCACGCCGATATGCTAGACGATTTGCGGGCATTTCAAGTCATCAAAGGCACACCTCGTATTCCAGATAAACGAACGCAAGGTAACAATGGCACGCAACGCCATGGCGATGCGGGTATTGCGAAATTGTTGCTGTATTACGCCTATCGTACTGACAGTGGTTTTGAAATTGATTTTAAATCTCTTGGTAAACGTGAAACGAGTTCACTTTTTAATAACAGTTATGCAGTGAAAAAAACACGACGTGGTTTTGGCACAATTCGCGGCGGTAATGATTTTAGAGGATTTTAATCATGGGTATGAAAGATTGGTTTAAAAGTAAAAATAAAAAACCTGAAGTAAATAGAGAAATCGCCACAACAGGCGATGGACAGGATGTTACAAAAGGCTATGTAAATGCACTCGCACAACCTGAAGATGGCGTATTACGTCTTCGTGGTGGGGATTTAAGCATATATGAACAAGTGTTAAGTGACGAAGAAGTAAAGCGAACATTTACACAACGACAAGATGCGCTCATTGCGAAAGAATGGATTGTTGAACCAGCATCAGAAGAACCACAAGACATTGCTGCAGCGGATTTCATTCGTGATTGGGTGAATAGCATTGGCTTTGACCGTGTGACTAAACTAATGCACTACGGTGTGTTTTACGGCTACGCTGTTGCGGAATTAATCTATCGCATTAATGAAGAAGGGAAATATGTTGCCGATATCAAAGTACGTAACCGTCGACGTTTTCGCTTTACTCCCAAAGGTGAATTGCGCTTATTAACAAGGGATAATCAAACAGAAGGTATAGAATGTTCTGCGCCGTATTTTTGGACTTTTTGCACAGGCTCCGATCATGATGATGAACCTTACGGTATCGGTCTAGCTCATTGGCTTTATTGGTCAAGCTTATTTAAGCGTAATGGTGTTAAATTTTGGCTCATTTTTTTAGAAAAGTTCGGTATGCCGACCGCACTTGGGCGTTATAGTAAAAATGCCAGTCCAACCGATCAAGATAAACTGCTTGAAGCAATTTACTCTATTCAATCCGATAGCGGTATTATCGTCCCCGCAGATATGCCAATTGAATTATTAAGCGCAGGACGTAGTGGTACAGGCGATTACAAAGCCTTATTTGACACAATGAATGAGTCTATCCAACGGATTGTGCTTGGACAAACGTCCTCATCAGGTGGTACACCTGGCAGACTTGGTAATGATGAGTTACAAGAAAAAGTATTAGAATCGATTATTAAAGCGGATTCTGATGTCATCTGTGAATCATTTAATCATGGACCTGTGACCTGGTTAACCGAAATGAACTTTGCTAATGCCAAGCCACCTCGGGTTTATCGTATATTTGAAGAAATGGAAGATTTAACGGATAAAGCTAAACGTGATCAGATTGTCTTTGAAACCACGGGCTATCGACCAACATTGGCACAAATTGAAGCCAATTATGGCGGAGAATGGGAAAAAGCAGAAGTTGAAAGTGACCATCCTGCCCCAGAAAAGACAAATAAGGCGAAAAAAACAGCAGATTTTGCAGAGCATCAGCATCATCATAGCGATATTCCCGCGCAAATGACCGATTTGTTGGGTGAGAACTTACAGCCTGTTGTGAGTGATTGGATTAAACAAGTAAGAGAATTAGTGAATAACGCCACTTCACTTGAACAAGTGCGCGATGAATTATTGACACTCATGCCTGAAATGTCGCTTGAGCAATATACTAATACACTGGCAATTGCATTAGGTGCCGCACATTTAGCGGGGCAAAATGCCGTGATTGACGAGGTTAAAGATGAATACCGTGTATAGTCGTTTACCTTTCCGTGAGCAAGTCGAATTTTACAAGCGTAAAATTCCAACACCGACAGCCACGTGGACTGATATTTATGCCGCAGAGCATGATTATGCTGCCGTGGTTGCAGGGGTTCATCGTCGGGAAATCATTGAAGATTTTGCAACAGCCATTCAAGATTTTATCGAAAATGGCAAAACACTTGAGGATTTTCGCCAAGCTTTTGATGAAATTGTTAAAAAACATCAGTGGGAATATCAAGGTGGACGCAACTGGCGCAGTCGCGTGATTTATGAAACCAATTTACGTTCTAGTTATCAAGCGGGGCGTTATGCACAACTTGATGAAATGCGAGAGTCAATGCCGTACTGGGAATATGTACATTCCGATGCGGTGATACACCCTCGTCCTGAACATATGGAATGGGATGGGTTGATTTTACGTCACGATGATCCATGGTGGAAAACACATTTCCCAATTAATGCTTGGGGTTGTCAATGTTCAGTAATTGCTCGTAGTCAGCGCTATATAGATAAAACAGGTTTGAAGATTGATACAGCGCCACCCTTGCAATTAGAACAAAAAATTGTTGGCGCACGTTCTGGAAATCCACGATTAGTGA
Source organism: Pasteurella oralis (assembly GCF_042681465.1). Classification (NCBI taxonomy): domain Bacteria; kingdom Pseudomonadati; phylum Pseudomonadota; class Gammaproteobacteria; order Pasteurellales; family Pasteurellaceae; genus Pasteurella; species Pasteurella oralis. The sequence goes on along the minus strand of NZ_JBHUFP010000010.1, from coordinate 92,919 downwards.
ATGTACCGAAAGGTATTGACCCAGGTTTTGAATATGCGCCTGGCGCTTCTAGACTAGAAAGCCATGTCCCTTTTAATCGTGATAGTGATGACAATACAAAGCGTGTAAGTGTTTTTCCAGCACGTGCGCAAACAGATATTGAAATGCCTTTACCTCGTAAGTTAAGTAGTGAGAAAATCCTCCCTTCAGATCAAAGTGATGAATTTTATATTCAGCATTTTTTAAGTGAATTTAATGCGACTAGCGGTAAACCTGTTGTTTTTTTTGATGTCATGCAGGAACCTTTGGTGATCAGCAAGTCGCTTTTTACTTCACGCAGTGGTCATTCAAAATTGAAAAAGCGAGGTCGTGAAAAATATATGCTTTTGCTTGCTGAAGCATTAAAGTTTCCTGATGAAATTTGGGTTCAAGCTGAATATTTTCACGACATTAAACATCTTGTTGTTCGACGTCGTTATATTTCACGTATTGAAATTGAAGAAAATGGCGAAATTATCCCGACACTTGCTGTATTTGAGGTGGGGAAAAACGGCTGGATTGGTATAACTGACTTCGTAGCAGAAAAGGCAGATTACATTAAACAAGTACGCTCTGGTATATTGCTTTATCGTCGAGAAGAATAAAATAAAAAACCTCACTAGCTGCCACAAGTGAGGTATGTCGAGGAATTGGAGGACTTGGCAGAGTCGTACTTCCTCGTTTCAAATTAACTATAGGATGAAATATGAGTGGCGTCAAGATTGAAATAAACACAGTACATCTTTATAAAGTGATTAATCAAGCGATGAACACTTTATCTAAGCCAAAAGCCATGTTTGCAGAAATGGGCGAAGAATTACTATCAATTCACCGTATTCGCTTTCTTCAACAACAGTCACCTGATGGCACGCCCTGGCAGCCTTTAAGTAAAGAATATAAGCAATCTAAGCGTAAAAACCCCGATAAGATTTTAACGCTTGATGGACATTTAAGTGAAACATTACGTTATCAAGCCAGCAATGATGGTGTAGAATTTGGCTCAGACAGAGTGTATGCCGCGATTCACCATTTTGGTGGCAGTATTCAGCCTAAAACAGTACATGCTTTACATGTCGGTGGTCGCTTTTTCAAAAATGTCACGATTCCTGCGCGTCCATGGTTAGGTATTTCAAAAAAAGACCATGCTGAACTGCTAAATATTGCTCGACATCACATTGAAAACGCGATTAAGCCCTAAAACGTGTAATTTCGCATTATTTGCTGAGATGTGATAAGTTATTGCTTAAAATTGGTTTGGTGTGTTTATAAACGTTTATAAACGCTTAAAAACACGCTTTTATCTCCACCTCACTATACCTTTCTCAATATTCTCTCTTTTATTTTTCTAGACGCGTCCAAAATACAAATCTTTTTACATTCTTCATACTAGACCTTGTGATAGTTAAAACAAGGTATTCAGAGCAATGAAATTAACCAAAATGGCAATTATGAAACTCGGCACACATACAGCAATGGATGGTCGAGAAATCTCATTTACGGCTGACATGCTCAATGATATTGCCACAAGTTATGATCCTCAACTTTCGGAAGCTCCCATTGTCATCGGGCATCCGAAACTAACCGCACCATCATATGGCTGGGTAAAACAAGCAAGTATTGAGGGCGATACGCTTTATGCACACGTCGGTCAAGTAGAAGCGGCTTTCGCTGATGCTGTTAATGAAGGGCGTTATAAAAAACGCAGTGCTTCAATCTTTTTGCCTGACTCACCTGGCAATCCTAAACCTGGTCATTATTACTTAAATCATATCGGTTTTTTAGGCGCTGCCCCACCTGCTGTAAAAGGATTAGGGGATGTGAATTTTGCTGCAAGTGATGCGGAAAATGCCTTTGCCGAATTTTCATTTGATATTGAATCCATCAACCATCAACCACAGGAGAAACCCATGGATAAAACCCCAGAAGAAATTGCGGCAGAAAAAGCGGCTGCAGATAAACAGCGTGAAGATGAGCTTAAAGCGCGTGAAGCGGCACTTAAAGCGCGTGAGGATAAAGTCGAACAAGCTGAAAAAGAGCAAAAGCAAGCCGCAAAAGCAGCGCTTGAACAAGATGCCGCAAGCTTTGCTTCAGAAATGGTTAGTAAAGGCAAAGTGTTACCCGCACAAAAGCAAGCGTTAATTGAAGTACTCGTGGCAAATGCTAATCAGCCTATTTCATTCTCAGATGGCTCTCAAACGGTTTCTAAATCATCTGTTGATGTTATTAAAGAAATTATCTCGCAAAAGCCTATGGACTTCTCAGCTAAATCTAATGAGGAAGGCGAAGAGCAAGGCGCAGTTGATTTTGCTGATGGCGCGTCTATTGCAAGTGCTGCCAGTGAATATGCAGCAGAGCAAGCACAAAAAGGTATCGTTATTAGTATGACCGATGCAGTTAATCACATTATGAAAGGGAAAAAATCATGACACAAATTCAAGGTTTAATCGTGGCATATGTCACTGAAGGCAGTGTTAATCGCTTTACTATCGTTTGTCATGGTGAAGCGAAAGACAGCGCCAAACAAGCAACAGCACACACAGATAAGTTACTCGGGGTGTCAACACGATTACCAAAAGAACCTGGTGAACATATTGATGTTGTGCGTTCTGGTATCACCCCAGTTGTTTATGGCGATACCGTGAAACGTGGTGATTTTGTCACAGCAGATAATCAAGGGCGCGCAGTTAAAGCTACCAACGGTCAAGCTTATATCGGTATCGCAGAAGAAGACGGTGTAGAAGATGACCTAGGCAGTATTTTGGTCACAAATGGTGTATTCACTGGCTAACTCGACATAGTTTGGTTTGAATGAAACAAAATTTCACTCTTTGAAAAAAGGATAGAACATATGAAAGCAGATTTTCCAATAGATCCAGTATTGACTGCAATTTCGATTGCATATCGCAATCGTCGCATGATTGCAGATCAGGTTTTACCGCGTGTTACTGTCGGTAAACAGGAATTTAAATATAGAAAACATAATCTTGGTGATGCGTTCACATTACCAAAAACACATGTTGGTCGCACATCACGCCCAAATCAAGTTGAATTTGGTTCAACTGAGCAAGCCAGTGCGACAGAAGATTATGCATTAGATGCACCAATCCCCAATGTGGATGTTAAAAATGCACCTAAAGGTACTAATCCAAAAGGCAAAGCAACGGAATACACAACGAATCTTATCGAGTTAGATCGTGAAGTGCGCACGGCAGGTCTTGTGTTTAAAAAAGCCTCGTATCCTTCTGGTTTAAGTAAAACATTAAGCGGTGCAGAACAGTGGTCGCATGATGATTCCAAGCCAATTATTCAATTAACTGAAGCGCTCGATATTCCTGTGATGCGTCCAAATATCATGGTTCTTGGGCAAAAAGCAGCAACAGCATTGCGTATGAATAAAAGCATTGTAAAAGCTTATAACGGTACGCTCGGTGATGAAGGTTTGGTGCCACTTGAGTTTATCCGTGAGTTATTAGAACTTGAACAAATTCTTGTTGGTCAAGCACTTGTTAACACTGTTAATGCGAACAAAAAACCTGTACTCGCCCGTGCGTGGGGTAATCACTGTTCATTGATTTACCGCGATTCACTTGCTGATGCAACCAATGGCATTACTTTTGGTTTCACAGCGCAATTTGGTACGCGTGAAGTGCGAGAAATTGAAGATAAAGACATGGGTTATCGCGGTGGTGTCCGTGTGCGTGTTGGTGAATCTGTTAAAGAACTTATCACCGCGCCAGACCTCGGATATTTCTTTGAAAATGTCATTTAAGTTTGGAGCATTATGTATATCTCACTTGCACAATTAGCCGAAAAACCAGGTGTTGTTGAGTTAGCACAAGTCACCGCGCAGGTAGGACAACCGCCTGCCGACTGGCGTATTATCAGCAAAATCATTGATGGCGAAGATGTTGCGAGTGAACAACCTGTGGCAGTTGAAAAAGCGCAACAGTCAATCGCCCGTATCGACGAAGTGATTGCAGACTCCAGCGCGTTAATTGACGGCTATTTGCGTCAACGTGGCTATAAGCTACCGTTTAAGCAAGTACCACGCATTTTAACTACATGGGCGCGCGCAATTGTCCGCTACTCTCTTCATCAGCATTTGCCATCTGAAGAGAAAAATAGCCCGATTGTGCGTGACTATCGTGATGCCTTGAAATTGTTGCAGCTGGTTGCAGAAGGTAAGTTTTCGCTAGGGCTTGAAGATACGCTGGCGGAGTCTTCTGGTGAACCAAAATTTATCAAACGCGAACGTGTTTTTACGGCAGAAACGTTGAAGGATTATTAATGCAATACGGACCATTTGATTTAAAGCATGTACTTGAGCAACTCAAGCCCTTACAACAAGAACATATTCACACCTTAGGTTCTACCGCGGAATATCGTTCTCTTTCTGAGTTAAGTATGGCGGGGTTAGCAACCCCCGCTGTCTTTGTTGTACCAAATGGTGAGGTCGGTCATCAAAATGACATTGCGGTACGTCAAATTGTCACCGTGAGTTTTTCTGTCATTGTTATTGTGCAATCGTATCAATACAGCAACGAAATGCCACATTTAAATGTTAGCAACCCTGTTATTGGCAAAATCCGCGAACGGCTGATGGGCTGGGTGCCGCCAGTGAAAGGTGCAAAAGAAACTTTCTTTGTGCGCGGTGACATTGTTGATTACACCAATTCTTATCTAGTCTGGATGGAAACATACCAAACCAAAATCATCATGGGGAGAAATAGATGAAAAAAGTTAAGTTAATTAAATCACATATTCATGTAGGTGTGAGTCACTCTGCGGGGGATGTGCTTGATGTCACCGATGCAGATGCACAATTTATCACATCTCGTGGCATTGGTGAGTTTGTCAAGAAGAAAAAAGATGACAGTAAAGAGAAGGATAAACAATCCACATCTGAAAGTGATCAAAAACAAGCCGAGGGTGATAACAAATCACTTGATACAGATAACAACTTAAATGATGGAGAAAATAACGATGAGTAGAGCGGAAACATATAGCTATGGGCAAGGCAAGGTCTACCTTGCGGAGCGTTTGCCTAGTGGTGAAATTGGTGCACAGCGTTGGGTAGGTGATGTGTCTGAGTTAAGCATCTCGTTAAATGTCGAAGATTTCCCGCATAAAGAGTCATACAGCGGCAATCGTCAAGAGGTGCGGAAGATTATTACAGCGAGAACTGGCGAAGTATCGGCGAAGTTTCACGAATTAAGCGCAGAAAATTTGGCATTAACATTACTTGGTCAATCTACGAAAGTTGAAAGCGGTTCTGTCACAGGCGAGAAGTTACCTGCCAAAATTCAAAAAGGCGATCGCATTTCACTTGCACATCAAAAAGTCAGCGCAGTGACAATTGGTAGTTTAGTTGAAAACACCGATTTCATTGTTGATGCAACCTTCGGTGCCATCGAGTTTTTAAAAGACATTAATAGCAATACTGATACGGTTTCGTATAGCTACGGCGAAGTGTTGAATGTTGCAATACTCACTGAAAACCCGAAAGACTTGTTCTTGCGCTTTGAGGGGCTGAACTTAGCAGAAGACAATGAATGGACGTTAGTTGAGCTTTATAAAGTGAACTTTAACCCGACAGACGCGCTTTCGCTTATCAATAGTGGAAATGAGCTTGATGCATTAAACGCTAAAGCGAAGATTTTAGCGGATACGACAAAAACAGGCGATAAAACACTAGGTCGCTTCGGTCGTATTGTCAAAATCAACAAGTAATTAACACTCTCGGCAACGTGCCGAGAGCCTTTTAAATCAGGTTTAAACAAGGTTTAAAAATGACAAAAACAGTAAAAGACGAACTTAATATTCTGTTTCCAAACGCCAACATTAATATTGCTGGCGTAGAGGTTGAAGTTAAAGAATACACGCTACTGCAGCAGCTACAACATCACGCACAATTAATGCCGTTTATTCACTCACTACGCAAAGCAATGGCAGATAAAGCGAGCTTTAGTCTTGACAAGCTCATGTCTTGTATCAGCGTGCATTATCAAGATGTACTGGAGCTTGTTGCGTTATCCACTAATCAGTCGATTGAGTTTATTCAAAATTTGAAAGGCGAAGATGCGGAATCGCTTTTAATGCTTTGGTGGACAGTTAATAGCGATTTTTTTACCCGCAAAGTGTTGCAGCCGACACTAGAAAAAATGGCAGTAGCACAAGTCGAGACATTGACTTCGGCGAGCTCATCGAGCACTTAATCGCTAACGGTCATCGTTTTTCTGACATCCAGCACTATACCGCACGTCAGATTGCCCTTTTCTATGAAAAATCACTGCAACGTGAACGCAGAGCACGCGCGGGCAGAACAATAGATACCTGTTATGGCGTAAATGGCGGGAAAGAAATTCAAGAGTATATAAACCAATTGACCGCATAAAGTGCGGTCAATTTTTAAAGCGGGTTATGTTGTGGCAAATAAAATGGCGAGTAAGGCAACTAAAGGCTCTCTAATTATAAACGCGATAACGCCCATCACTGCGGTGACAAATAAGCTTAAAAGGACGGCTTGAAGTGCAGTCACTACACCGAATAACGCAAGAAAAAAGCTGATAGAAAACGGCAGTGTCACAATAACAGTCACTATTAGCTCAATATAAACATCATATTTTTTATTCATATAAGAGCTCCTCATGTCGAATTTAACACTTGCATTAAAAATTAAAGCAGATTTAAACAATGCGTTGAACAATTTTAAAGCACTTGAAACGGAATTGCAACGCACGGGTAAATCAGCGGGCGCGCTGGGCACTAAAAGCGGAATTGGCGCAAAAGGGCTTGATGCGCTAGGTAAACAAGCCGATAACGTCACAAATAAGCTGGGTAAAACCCGCGCAGGCATTGAATCTATTAGTCGACAACTTGCGCGATTGCAGCAACTTTCTACTGCGTTTATTGGTATTAATCTTGGTGCAAGCGGTATTCAATCACTTTTTAACACAGCAGATGCGTACAATAACTATGAAGCGCGCATCCGCCTGGTTTCACGTTCAAACAAAGAGGCACAGGGCACGTTTCGTGAACTCATGCAAGTAGCAAATGATACTGGTCAACTGTTTGAAGCAACCGCCGAGCTTTATACACGCGTTTATCGAAGCATGGGCAGTAATGCCAATAGCGCAGAAATTCTTCAATTCACAAAAACCATTCAGCAAGCACTCGTCGTCTCGGGTGCGGGCGCACAAGAAGCCAAAGCGGCATTAATTCAGTTATCACAAGGGTTGGCATCAGGGACATTGCGCGGTGAGGAGTTCAACTCGGTAGCAGAGCAAGCCCCCGTTATCCTTGAAATCTTACAAAAATCACTGGGTAAAACGCGTGGTGAACTTAGAAAAATGGCAGAAGACGGTGAGCTGACACCGCAGCTCATTTTAGCTGCCACAAAAGAAGCACAAGAGCAAATTCAAGCGCAATATGAGCAAATGCCGAAGACTATTGGTCGTGCAGTCAATGAGCTTTCAAATGCGTGGTTACAATTTATCGGTCAGGCGGATAACGCGACATCTGCTTCATCACTCATTGCTTCTGCAATATCTACACTCGCATCTAGCTTAGATGAACTCGGTGCAATCGCTATTGTAGCGGGCGCGGTATTTGGCGTACGACTTCTTGCATCATTAAGAAAAGTGGCTATTGCGTATGTTCAAGAACAAGCAGCCGCAACAAAAAGCACGCTTGCAACAAGGGCGAAAGCACAAATTGATGTCATGGCGGCAAGGTCTGCACATATTGCAGCAGTAAAAGAGCTTGAGCTGGCGCGAGCAAAAGACGCTGGTTATGCCTCATCAAAACGTTTAACACTGGCAATGCAAGCAGAAGAAGCAACAACCAAAAAACTGGCATTAGCTAAAGGTATGCTCGCAAAAGCCGAAGCATCAGCAAAAGGCGTGGGATTGGCATCTCGTCTTGGCGCGAGCGCGCTTGCATTTGTTGGCGGTGGTTTTGGTGCGGCAGTGTTAGCAACATTCGGCTTAATCGCGGCTTATCAATATCTTAAAGCGAAAGAAGAGGAATTAGAGGCGCAATACAACCAAACACTCTCATCGATTCAGTCACATATTGATAAGACAGGAGAACTGATTGAAGCGCGTCAAAAACTTGGTGAAATCGGTGGCTTTTCAGACCGAATGGCACAGCTAGAGAGCAATAAAAAAGCACTGGATGATGCCAAAAAAGAGCTTGAGCTACTCAAAGCAAAACGCGCGCAATTGCAAGAAATCAATCAAATCAGTGGGTTTGGACTTGCTGATTCATCAAAGCTTGACGAATACAACAAGAAAATTCAAGAGCTTGAAAATCAAATTAATAAGCTAACAACTAATACAAAAAGTCTCGGTGAAATCACCGAAACACAACTTGCAGCGGCATTTGATGCCGCCATCGAGCAAGGTGGCGCATTGGCTGAAAAGCTAAGAGAAATCGGTGATGCAAACGCAAAAGAGGCTATCGAGTTATTAACGCCTGTCATTAAAGACGCTGAAGAGCAAATGAAATCAGCAAGCTCAGAGCTTGACGAAATCAATGTCAAACTCGGTAAGGAGCTCGTGAATGTCACGCAAACTGCAAAAGAACAACTCTTATCGCTCGGCGAAAAATTCATGGCGATGGCGCGCGATGCAGGTTTAAGCGGACAGGTGCTTGATGCATTCAATAAAAAGCTTGAAGAAAACTTGCAATTAATTGATCAGATTGAGCAAGCCAAACAAGATAAAAAATCAGCCAATTATCTTGAGGGATTAAGAAAAAGAGCGGCTACAGGTAATCTTTCAACAAGTGGAAAAATAAAGTATGAGAATAGAGAAAACAAATTAACAGGAAAAGATCTTGAAGAAGCCGATGCATTAGCCGTTCAAATTGAGAAAGACGAGAAAGCGCGTAAATCCAAAAATAAAAAAACAAAATACGACGCTGATGCCAAAAACCTTGAGCTTAATATTCAATATCTGCGCTTAACGGGACAAGAAGTCAAAGCAAATTTAACTGACATTGAGGGGCGTTATAACAAGTTGCTCGCCGAGTTTCAAAAAGCGGGCAATGTCAAAGGTATTGATTTAATCAATAAGATACTGCCGCTTGAGCAGGCAAAAGTGCAGATTGATGGTGTGCAGTCTGAAATCAATCGTCTTTTTCAAAACCAGAGTGCGCAAGAACAGCGCATTCAATCACAAGTAAGCACGGGTTTAATCTCTCATCTTGAGGGGCAACGTCAACTTAAAGAAGTCTATGCGCAGACGGTTAAAGAGATTGAAAAGCAGTTACCGCTATTAGAGAAACTTTCACAAATGCCTGGCGCACAAGGTCAGCAAGCGCGCAATATGCTTGAGCAAATGAAGTTAAAAATTGTTGAGCTAAAAACCGCAGGCAACGACCTAGAAAAGGCGTTCAAAGACGGTTTAACACAAGGCATTCAAAGTTCACTTATGGGACTCGCACAAGGCACCATGACGTTACGTGATGCGATTAAAAACCTTGCTTTAACGATTGTAAACAGTATGGCGCAAATCGCCGCACAACAGCTTGCGATGCAAGCAACCAGTGCAATTGGCGGCTTTATTGGTGCGGCAGGTGGCGCAGTCGCGGCGGCAACGGGTGGCTATATTACAGGACCAGGCACAGGCACATCCGACTCTATTCCTGCGCGACTCTCAAATGGTGAATACGTCATTCGTGCGGCATCGGTATCGCGCTATGGTGTCGATTTTTTACATGCGATTAACCGAGGTCAGTTGCGTAAATACAGCACTGGCGGGCTGGTATCAATGCCGAAAGTATCAACAAGCAAAGAGCCAGGGCTGACACAAGCAATGCAAAATAACGGTGGTATGCACGCAGTGGCTTCGCCAGTGCATATTCAACAAACACTCGCAGTTGATAGCGCAGAGCTCTTTACCGCGGGCATTAATACTCACACGGGCGAGCAAGCGGTATTGACGGTGATTCGCGCCAATAAACAAACACTTAAACAAGAATTATCTTAGAGGTATAAACATGGCATACGAAACAGGCACGGCGCAAAACGAGCGCGATTTACTCGATAAAATCAATACATTCTTAACAACAAATCAAGAGCTTGTGCGTGATGGTCAAGCCTGGACTGTGCTGTTAGACAGAACGCTAGATGCGACACCGACACGCAAAGCGATTCGTCAAATCGCGTGGAAGTCTACGGGCACAGGGATTGAACAAGATATTTATCTGTGTGCGTCAACTGACAATCTGATTGCACAAGATACGTTTAATATTAATTTCTGGGGCGGCACATTCTTTAATAGCCAATTTATGACAGCAACAGACATTGAAATGGGTTTGATTAACTCATCCCCTGGTGTTGTGTTATTTGCTGATGATCGCGCGATTGAATATCACATTGTCGCTTCTGGGCGCTGCTGCAAGATTATTACCCGCATTTCACAAGTGTGTTCTAGTGCGTATCTTGGCTTTATTTTACCGACTGTGCCGCCAACCGAATATCCGTACCCGCTTTGTGTGGCGGGTTCAGCAGCATTAAAACAAGGTGATAATCGTAAACTCACGCGCTATTCACAAAATGACCACTTTGTCTCTTCTATTGTTGATCCTAGATATGGTAACTGTTGGCTAATGACACCCGACCAAGCCTGGCGTGATTTTTTTGGTTCACGCTATGAAAATATCACATCGGATTCAGCAAAACAGCGTTTATTCCCGACATGCAATTATCGCCAGACGTGGTATGAAATCCCTTACTCACAAGATAGACTCGGCGCGGCACCAGGTGAGATTTACCCATTAATTCCCGTTGAATTTATTAGTATGCCAGATTCAAGTCAGGGGCTAAATCGCTGGGGAGCAATGGATGGCGTGTACTGGGTGCCAGGCTTGCAACGCGCCGCGGGTGATGTCATTGAAAGTGATACAGATAACTTTAGAGGCATTGTATTTAACGGTGCATTTCGTGTGTCTGTGCGTGATTTTTTTGTCATTGAAACAGGAGTATAAAAATGGCTTATCAGACAGGTACAGCAACGTCAGTCGCAATCTTGCTTGAAAAACTAAAAGAATTTGCAGAAACGCAAGGCTGGACAATTAATAAATATACTGCCACACAATTATATTTAAATAACACTGATGGTTATTGGGCATTGGAATTTAAAGATAAATTGCTTTTTACCATAGCTTGCACTGGCTTTGACAATCATCGCGATGCATTTAATCAACCTGGCAGTTCTGCTAATCCGCAATCTGCATTTCGAGAAGTCAAAACGGCGACATCACACTTAGAAAATGGCAATTTTGTCTCATACGATTTTTTCGGTACAAACCAATATTTACACGTAGTTGTGCAGATTGAAGCAGAACGTTTCCGACACTTCGGCATTGGCACGTTACACAAAGAAGGTGTGTACACAGGTGGTCAATATGCTTTTGGTACTTACATGGATAAAGGTTATGAGCAATATAACCATTACAATCATAATTTTGGGTTTTCATCAGGCAACGAGCGTTTTTTACCTGTTTTACGTGCAGATGGCTTGGCAGATGAAACGAAAATCCCGTGGTATTTTTGCCCTAGTGATCAATGGGTAGAAAGCATTAAAGAAAAAGATTTTGGCAAAGCATTGTTGACGCTCGGTCGAGCAACAATGTACGGCACGGGTAGAACATCACATCCAGATTTAGATTTAGTTAAATGGAGTCAATCAAAGTTTGGGCAAATGCTCATTCCGTGTCCGCATAGTTTAATTGCGCATTGTAAAGATGGCGTATTGCGTCGTTTAGGTATATTACAAGACAGATATGAATGTACGATGAATGGTATTGCACCGCGCCAAATCTTAACAATGTTGGGTGAGCGTTGGATGATAGTGCCGAGCGCACGCTATGATCATCGAATTAAACATGAATTAGAAAATGGATTAGATAATTCAGGTGTGCAAGGCGTCGCATATCGTATTGTTGAGTGAGTATAAAGATGACAACAATTAAAGGTTATAAAGTCACGCATCAAGGCACAGGCTACGGCAGTTTTCTAATTGGACTCACAACATATCGTGCGGCAACGCCGCGTATTATAAAGTCAAAGGCTGTTCAATATGGTACAAAAGGTGCGACAGTTAAGCAAAACTTAACCAAATCCATAAAAGCATACATTGTGCCAAATTATTACAAGACACTTTATAGTCGTGTGTATGTCATCCCGCATATCGTCAATCTCGGCTCTATTTCAATTGAGCAAATGTTTGATGTACAAGTCTGGAATGCCAACCGCCATGCTGTCAATTTAACATTAATTCAGGCGCAAAATGCAGAAGGTATTGAATTTAATGGGGATAAAGCACCGTTAAAATTTTACTCGCTTGCACTGAAAAAATGGACGGTTAAAGTCTCAATGAATGGTCCTGCAGTAATTGACGCGCTTGCTTCGTGGCATTTTGTTAATCACTCACCTGTCACGCTTAACATCACAGGCTTGCGCTCGACTGAATGGGCGTTTTTCCCAGATTGGAATGAAAATGTCGTCGAAAATTTGCATTTTTTAACGACTGTACATCAGTCAATCACAGGTGCCGAGCAACGCATTGCAAAACGCTTATCGCCTCGCCGCACCTTTGAATTTAAAGTCACAGCTGAAGGCAGTGAGCGGCAATTGTTTGAAAATATGCTCTACGCCTACGGCTCGCGTGTCTGGTCCATGCCGATTTTTACCGATTGTGCAACGCTGTTACAACAAGTTACGCCAGGCGACCGTGAAATTCAAATCAAAACAGCAGGCTATGATTTCACTATTGGCGGTCGCGTATTATTGATGAACGGTAAATTAAAAGAAATGGTCGAGATTGTTGGGCTTGAAGCAGAAAAACTGATTTTAAAACGCCCTGCGGTGAATCACTTCGACATTTACACAGCGGTTTATCCGTTGCGTGCTGCTGTACTCACGGATATGCCGCAAGTGAGCCGCTTAAGTGATGGTGTTGCAACAGCACAAGTACGCTTGCAATTACATGAACATAACGCGTATTCGGATGATATTGCTCATTTACCAATATATCGCAATCACCCCGTACTGGAGCCAACCAGCGAATGGTCAGAAGATGTCACAGCACAATATCTGCGTTTAATTAAAATGCTCGATAATGAAACGGGACTGCCGTTTTATCTCGATACGGCACGCAAGGCATTTCAAATCACTAGTCATCGTTTTGTGCTTCAAGGGCGCGAAGCGCAACGCAAATTGCGTCAATTATTCTACTATTTGCGCGGCAGACAGCGAGCAATTTGGGTCGCAACATCAACAACCGATTTCACATTAAAATCAGACATTCTTGTCCGAAATGTTGATATTGCATTTATGCATTACACATCAACACTCAAAAATCAAACTGGACGTCAAGATATACGCATTGAATGCACAGATGGCAGTGTGCACTATCGTCGCATTGTTACCTCATCAGTTGTAGATGAAACAACAGAACGACTGTCGTTTGATGGTGACGAGCTTAAAATCAAGCGTGACGATATCGCTAAAATCTCATTTCTCACGCTTTCTCGACTTGAAAGTGACCAAGTGACATGGACACATCACACTGACGCAGATGGTGTTGCAACGGTTGCAGTGAGTTTTCGCGGATTGCGCGATGAATTAGAAATTTAAAGCAATTTTAAAAGAGGTTTAAAGATGAGTTTTTTAGACAAAGAACATTCAATTGCTGACGGGCAACCTGTGACACTTTATCAGTTTATCCGCGGTGACAATGAGAAAATTTGGCGGTTTTGCGACGCGGACAAAGACATTGAAGTCAATAATGAGAAATGGACCGCGACTGCGATATCAGACACGGGGCGACGCACAGGTGAAAATATTAACATCACATTACCAAGCAATAATCCCGTAGCATTACTCTATCGCGGTATACCACCGAGTCAAACGGTTAAAGTAATGATTATGCGGCTGCATTATGAACAACAAGAAATGCGTGTAGTGTGGGTCGGTACAATCATTGAAGCGAAACGCCCAGATGTGCATAAAACCCAGCTTATTTCAGCAGGGCTTTCAGCTACGATGGAAAGCGCAGGATTGCGACTCACGTGGGGACGTAACTGCCCGTATACACTATATGATTCTGATTGCCAAGTGAACCCTAAAAATTTTGCTGTAGCGGGACTGATTATTAAAGCATTAAACGGCACAACATTGACAGTTGATGTGCCAGCTGATTTGCCAGAGGGTTGGTTTAATGCAGGTTTTATTGAGTGGATTGACAGTGACGGCGTACGTGAGGTGCGCGCGGTGACGACACATAAAAACAATCAAATCACGCTGATGGGTGGCACACAAAAGCTCTCGGTTGGCATTGCTATCAAAGTGTACCCTGGCTGTGATGGTCGACCAAAAACGTGTTTGAAAAAGTTTAACAATATGCTCAATTTCGGTGGCGTACCGCACATGCCAAACAAGTCACCATACGATGGCTCTCGAGTATTTTAAAGGAGGAATAGATTATGCCAGCAGCAATCGGATGGGCAATCGTACGCTTTGTCGTAGTGATGGCGCTCAGTTATTTAGTCAATCAAGCCTTCGCACCACGACCGCGCAGCGCACAAGGTGTGGAGGCGGTATCAAGTGAAGACTGGAACTTCCCACAAGTTGATGAAGGGATTCCGCAATGTGTGTTTTTCGGTGATTGTTGGACAGAAGATTGGCAGGTGCTGGCTTACGGCAATTATCGTTCAAGTCCGATTAAAAAGGGATAAATAATGGAAAAGCTAATTATTACAATGCAGGATATGCGTCGAGTGGGTTTTTGTGCATCTGGTGTAGAGACATTTTTTAAACGCGAGAACTTGGATTTCAATCATTTCTTGCAACACGGCATTGACGCACAAGTGTTACTTAATACGGGCAGTGTCTTTGCGCGAAAATGTGTTGCTGAAGCAGAAAAAGCACGGAGTGATAAATAATGGGTGGAAAAAGACGTGGTGGCGGTCCAGTAACAGTTGGCTACCGATATTATTGGGATATTCAATCGGGCATTGGGCGCGGACCTGTTGATGAAATTGTCGAACTGCGTGTCGATGATAAAACGGCGTATGTTGGCAAGCCAGGCGAGCTTACACAATCTAAAGCGATTTATATTAACAAGCCTAACCTGTTTGGCGGGGAGGCAACAGGCGGCGAAGGTGGCATTCAAGGGCGTATGGAAATTTTAATGGGTGAGCCTGACCAAAAGCCGACACAGATGTTAATTAATCTACTTAAAGGTGTGCATAACCCACCGCTCTGGTCAGCACTAAGCGGCTCTGCGCGTAAAAAAATAACAAAAAAACAGCAAATTGAGCAAAGTGAATTTTTCTCGAATAGCGATATTAAAGCGGGTGATGTTAATCCAGACGATACGATTCCAGGTTTTCGTGGAATCGTCACAACAGTATTCAGTGGACTAATCAGCTGCTATAACGCTTACCCAAAGAAGCACAGTTATCGTATCCGTCGCGTTAAAAAAGGCTGGGGAAATGGTACAGCATGGTATCCCGAAAAAGCACTGATTTTACTGCGTAACGATAATTTAAAAATTTCTGGCTTAACAAAAGAACAAGAAGAAAATGTCCGTCAAATTCACGCCATGAACCCTGCGCATATCTTAGTTGAATGCGCAACAAATAAATCATGGGGCGGTAAAAAAGACATCGCGGAACTCGATATCGAAAGCTATAAAAAAGCCGCGGACGCACTCTTTGATGAAGGCTTCGGACTTTGCATTCGTTACAATCGCCAAGGTTCAGTCAAAGAGTTTGTGCAACAGGTCATAGATCATATTGGCGCAGTGCAATATGAAGATGTGAAGACGGGTAAATATGCCGTAAAGCTGATTCGTAATGACTATAATGCAGATGAGTTGCACACATTTAACTACAATAACGGTATTTTATGCGTACAAGATGATGATAACGCGGCGACAGACAACGCGGCAAATCAAGTGATTGTGAAGTACATTGACCCCGTAACAAATAAAGAAGACAAGGCAATAGCAAACAATATCGCATCAGTACGTATGCATGGGGTAATAACGAAAACCGTCGAATACAAAGGTATTCCGACGTTTGACTTAGCTGCACGTGTGGCACAGCGTGATTTAGAAATCGTGGCAAGTGGTCTAATGCGGCTAAAAATTGTGTTTGATATGCGAGCCAGTGAACTTGCGCACGGTGATGTGTTTAAGGTGCATCTACCAGACCGCGGTATTGAGAGTGTAGTTTTTCGCGTGAGTCAGATTGAAAATGGACGCGAAGAGGGGGAATTCATCGTCACATGCATGCAAGATGTATTTGGTTTGCCTGCGGCGAACTACTCAACACAAAAAGCAGAATCGCTTTATATCCCGCCAGATTACAGTGCTAAACCAATCGTACACAGCCGCGTGTTTGAAATCCCATATCACGTCTTCCCGCTTGTATTCAGTGATGCCGAGCTTGCCTTTATTAAACCGACGGATTGTTTTATCGCAGCAGTAGCAGACACATCGACCCCACTTTCTATTGGCTTTGATATTTTGACTGACGCAGGTGGCGGTTTTAATGTCACAGGCGAAGGCGATTTTACGCCGTCTGTTGTGCTTACAGAAGCTATTACAAAGTATCAAACTGATATTAAATTTAACGAAGGTGGACATGGTTATGCGCTCAAAAATGCAGTCGCATTGATGATTGATGATGAAATTGTCAAAGTAGAATCGGTGGATTTAAAAACGCTCACAGTCAAAGTCGGGCGCGGTTGTGCGGACACTGTGCCACAGGCGCACAGCGCAGGCGCACGAGCGTGGTGTTATTTACTGGCAAGTGGCGAAGACAATACAAAATACACGGTCAATGAACAGTTAAACGTTAAGCTTTTAACAAAAACAGCGCAAGAAACGCTCGCAGAAGATGACGCACAAGTGCTTACAATCACCACACAACAGCGTCAAGCAAGACCATACCCGCCAGGCAACGTCAAAGTAGATAACGCATTTATGGATAATATTGCTGACAGCTCGGCATTTATTATTAGCTGGGCACACCGTGACCGCGACGTACAAGCTGATAATTTGATTTCGCACACGGAAGATAGCACGCTTCTAGGTGATGGCGTCAGTTATGAAGTTGTACTATTAGATGGCGATAATATCGTACGTACAATTACAACAACTGAATCACAATTTGGCTATCCAGATGCGGAAAAAGTCGATGATGAGCAGTTTAATAGAATAACGCTCTGCTCTATAAAAAACGGTTTAAAAAGCCTGTTTAATTACCAATTCAATGTCGCGGGTGCAATGCAATTGTTGCATGACTATGACTATAGACGCGTATTTACTCAAGGTAATGGCTATCTAAATCGCTATGACGATAATGATATGCCAGGCGGTAAATACATTATGCTGTCATCAAGCAGCCGACCTGATACTGTGATTTATCAATCATTTGCGGTTGAATCTAACAAGTACTCACGCTTTGCACTCTCTTATAAGATTGGTACATACAACAAGCGTAACGGGCTTTGCACAGTCGCAGTCCAGCTTTACAGAAACACAGAGCTTGTGGGCGAATATGTATCAGAACAAATGGGCAACTTTGATAAAAATGAATGGCATGCAAAACAGGTAGCAGAGTCGCTACCAGAAGGCGTGACAGAAATTCGTTTCAAAGTGAATGTCATCGGGTCAATCTCAAATAATGCTATCTCATTTAAAGATATCGTAGTTAGAGGGGGTGAATAGAAAAAGAAGATGAAATCAAACATTTAATAATCACACATTAACTTTAATAAAAATAAGGATTAAATATGAAAAATAAATTAACGCTAGAAGATATCAAATCTGTCATTGTTAAAGCCGAATATCATCGTTTAACAGACAAGCTAACAACATGCGTGTTAACACTAAAAAATGGTTATACCGTGACAGGAGAGAGTGCTTGTGTTGACACTTCAAATTATGTCAAAGAAATTGGTGAGAAAATCGCATACGATAATGCAGTCGATAAAATTTGGATTTTAGAGGGTTATTTATTACAACAAAAGTTATTTGAAAATCAAGCCAGTTAAACACGGGTAGCGAACACACTTTGCGCAGCGTGCTCGCTCTATCACCCACAGAACGCACCTGTAGGCAATAACTATTGCTAGACCCGCGGTCTCAGCCAAGACATGTAAAGTCTAGCGCATTTTTTCAGTATGTGAAAGAGGCTTACAGTATATGAAAAACAATCAATCATTTTATAAACAGGCACCACTTCCGTTTGTTGGTCAAAAAAGACTCTTCTTAAATCATTACATTAACATCATTAACGAACACATTCCTGATGACGGCGAGGGATGGACGATTGTTGATGCTTTCGGCGGTAGCGGGCTTCTAAGTCATGTCACAAAACACATTAAGCCCAAAGCGCGTGTTATTTATAACGACTTCGATGGTTATAGTGAGCGGTTGAAGCACATTCGAGATTTGAATAAACTGCGTCGTATCTTGCTTGAGTTACTTAAAAATGAGCCACGTAGCAAGCAGTTAAGCTGTGATATGAAATACAAAGTGATTCAAGCTATAGAGGCATTTAATGGTTATAAAGATCCGCATGTATTGTCTACTTGGTTATTATTTAGTGGTCAGCAAGTGAGAACATTAAGCGAGCTATACCGCTTGTCATTTTATAATCGCATTCGTTTGTCTGATTATAGTGAAGCACAAGATTATTTTAATGGTTTTGAAATTGTTAATGAGTCATTTCATTCGTTATTACCTCGCTTTGTCGACAAGCCCAAGACACTATTTGTGTTAGACCCACCGTACTTATGCACACATCAAGCAGCGTATAGCATGGATACGTACTTTGATTTGATTGATTTCTTAAGGTTGATTAATCTCACAAGACCGCCTTTTATCTTTTTCAGTTCAACAAAATCTGAATTTGTGCGGTTTGTGGATTTTATGCTTGAAACGAAAACACACAACTGGGAGTCATTTACAGATTATAAGAAGATCAGTATTAATACGTCGACAAGCTATAGTGGTAAGTATGAAGATAATTTAGTTTATAAATTCTAAAGCTAAATACACAAAGTTTATCTATGAGAAATTTATGAATAAAGTATGTCATTCTCGATATAGAAATGACGTAGCGATACCAACAAAAAAGAGAAACCATTTTTTAGTTTCTCTTTTTTGTAACTTAGTTTCAGTATGTGTAACAAAGTAAACTTTCATTTATCGCGCTGAACTATGTCAATTTATCGCGCGCGGCATTAGTAAAAAAAAGAGAAATGCTGTAATAAACAAATAATAATTTAAATAAAAAATATAAAAGCGAGTGAATTATCTGTGAATTTAAGTGGTGGGTCGTGAAGGATTCGAACCTTCGACCAACGGATTAAAAGTCCGCTGCTCTACCGACTGAGCTAACGACCCATGTGCATTTTACTGCGAAGGATTTATGATTAAATTTCAAGTGGTGGGTCGTGAAGGATTCGAACCTTCGACCAACGGATTAAAAGTCCGCTGCTCTACCGACTGAGCTAACGACCCATTTGCATCTTACTGCGAGGGATTTGTTACTAAATTTTAAATGGTGGGTCGTGAAGGATTCGAACCTTCGACCAACGGATTAAAAGTCCGCTGCTCTACCGACTGAGCTAACGACCCACTTACATATTACTGCGTAACGGAGGCTTATAATACTGATTTTATTTTAAGAATCAATAAAAATTTTTATTTTTTTATTCGTTTGTGCGAATAACCAACAAAAAATAAGATTTTAACTTAATTGTATAGATGATGAAACAACTCAACTAACTATCTATGCAAATTGACTCACCGTTTTCTTTATATTGGTATATGGATAAGTGTTTTTTAGGTAATGCTTTAAAAATTGATAACTATCTTCAAAAAAGGCAGCCTTTAGTTAATAATAAAAATAGGGGCTTAAACCAGCCCCTATTTTATAAACTAGAATAGCAAATTAGTATGCTAACACTGCACGACGGTTTTTAGAGTATGCTGCTTCATCGTGACCTAACACTGCTGGTTTTTCTTCACCGTAAGATACTGTTGAAACTTGACCAGCTTGAACACCTTTAGCTGATAAATAGCTTTGTACAGCATCTGCACGACGTTGACCTAATGCAATGTTGTACTCTGGTGTACCACGCTCATCAGTGTTACCTTCAACAACTACTTTAGTTGTAGGCATTGCATTTAAGAATGCTGCATGCGCATCTAAGATTTGAACGTACTCACCTTCGATATTGTATTTATCAAAACCGAAGTAAACTGTGTTGTAACGTTGTTGTAAATCTTGTACTGAATAGCCGCCGAACATTTGACCAACGCTTTCATCTTTTTTAGATAAACCACAAGCAGCTAATACAGCAACAGAACCAGCAACTAATAATACTTTAGTTAATTTTTTCATTGTTTTCTCCTTAGAGTTTTTTATTTAGTTAAATATGGTGACCAAGCAGGGAATTTAACTTGTCCATCATTTCCTGGTAACCGTGCTTTGAAACGACCGTCAGCGGATACCAATTGTAGCACTTTTCCTAGCCCTTGGGTAGAACTGTAAATGATCATGATCCCATTTGGTGAAATACTTGGACTTTCATCTAAGAAAGTGGAACTTAGTACTTCAGTCGAACCAGAAGCTAAATCCTTTTTCACAATATTATCACCACTAATCATAACCATAGCACTACCATCAGCAGTAATTTGCCCACTATAACTGCGACCACCTGAACTTACTAATGATATGCCACCACCAGTAGCACTCATTTGATAAACTTGCGGTGAACCACTTCTATCAGATGTAAACAGAATTGTTTGTCCATCAGGTGACCAAGATGGTTCAGTATTATTCCCAGAACCTCTAGTCAACTGTGAAACCTGTCCACTACCTAAATTCATTACATAAATATTTAAGACCCCATCTTGCGATGATGCAAAAGCTAATCTTGAACCATCTGGTGAGAATGCAGGCGCTCCATTATGACCTTTAAAAGAAGCCACAACTTTACGCGCACCTGAGCCTAAATCCTGTACAACTAATTGTGATTTACGATTTTCAAAAGATACATAAGCCAATTTTTTACCATCATGTGACCATGCTGGTGACATTAAAGGTTGTGAACTGCGATTGACAACAAATTGATTGAAACCATCATAATCAGATACTCGCACTTCATAAGGTTGAGAGCCTCCATGTTTTTGGACAATATAAGCAATACGCGTTCTAAAGGCACCTTTGATACCAGTGAGTTTCTCAAATACTTCATCACTTACTGTATGTGCACCATAACGTAACCATTTGGTAGTTACTGTATATTGATTTTGGCTTAATACTGTACCAACTGTTCCTGTTGCACCAATTGTATCGACCAGTTGATAAGCAATATTAAAACTGCCATTTGCTGGCGTTATATGCCCAACAACAACAGCATCAATACCTAATGATGCCCAGGCTTCAGGATTAACCTCTGATACAGAAGTTGGCTGCTGCGGCATTCTATTGATAGCAATTGGATTAAATTTACCACTATTACGTAAATCAGCCGCAATAATATCCGCAATATCTGCTGGAGCAGAACCAGGACCATTCCATTTAAATGGCACTACTGCAATTGGTCTAGCGCTATCCACCCCTTCATCAATCACAATACGTACTTCAGCTTGTGCTACATTACTTATTATGCCTAACGAAAGGAAAAATAAGAAAAAACGCATTATTAATTTCATAAAATCACCTGTATTAATCACTAATTAGACTAAAATACCCAACTTATCTTAATTTAAAATCAACTGGTACTTTTTTATACTTATTATAAATTTCATCTGTCGGTGCGGGTGGTACTTTCTTGGTTCTAGCAACCGCACTTAGTGCGGCATTACAAATATCATCTGGTCCTGAAACACGTTGATAACTCGCAATGGTACCATCACGTAAAAATTCCACCTCAACAACACAAACTTTATTCGCAAAACTTGGCTCTTTTAAGAAACGACGTTGAATTTCCTTCTTGATAACACCTGCATACTGATCACCAGTTTTACCACCATCACCAGCGCCTTTTGCAGCTCCACTACCTTGTGAACCTTGGCGATTTGTATTACTTCCAACACTTGCCGAACCACCACCAATATCACCACCATTTAAAAAATCATCTAAAGCAGCCTGTTCAGCTTTGCGCTGTGCTTCAGCTTTCGCCTTAGCTTTAGCCTTCTCTGCTTTTGCTTTAGCCTCTGCTTCAGCTTTAGCCTTCTCTGCTTTTGCTTTAGCTTCTGCTTCCGCCTTAGCCTTTTCTACTTTCGCTTTAGCCTCTGCTTCAGCTTTGGCTCTCTCTGCTTTCGCTTTTTCTTCTCTTGCTTTAGCCTCTGCTTCAGCTTTAGCTTTTTCTATTTCTTCTGCTTGTTTCGCTAATGCAGCTAAGCGCTTAGCTTCCGCTTCTGCTTTTAGTTTTGCAGCCTCAGCAGCTTCTTTAGCTTTGGCTTCTAATTCACGTTGTTTTTCTAATGCTTCCTGCTTAGCTTTTTCCTCTGCTTTTTTTTGTTCTGCTAACTGTTTTAATCGCTCTGCTTCCTTTTGTTTTTCTAATTCTAGTTGTTTTTCTAGCTGTTTCTGTTTTTCAAGCTCTTTCTGGCGTTCAATTTCTTTTTGTTTCTCAATCTCTTGCTGATGTAATTTTTCTTTTTGATCATCAATCAAGTCATCTTGCTGTTTCTGTTGATCTATTTGCCCTTTCTTTTGTTGTTGAATCCTTCCCCATTCTTGTGCAGCAAATCCTGTATCGACCATCACAACATCAATGATCTCACCATCACCTTCACCGCCTCCCATAATTTCTATTTTGTGATAGAGCGAGCCTAACACTAACAAACCAAACAAGATAACATGCAAAATGATCGAGATCATAACTGCACTAATATCTGTACTTTGCCGCTTCATTTGCACAATATTACCTATATTAAATTGGGTTTGTCATCAATCCAACAGACTTAATGCCCGCAAGATGAAGTAAATTCAACGCTTTAATGACTTCTTCGTAAGGTACATCTTTCGCACCTCCTACAAGAAATAACGTATTACTGTCTTTTTCAAATTCTTGCTTTGATAACTGGGTCACCATTTCCTCAGTCAAACTTTCAAGACGTTCAGTACCAATCGACAAGGTATATTGTCCCACACCAGACACTTCCAAAATCACAGGCACTTTATCTTCATTAGCAACCTCTTGGCTTTGAACAGAATCAGGTAGCTCTACTTGTACACTTTGACTAATAATCGGTGCAGTTGCCATAAAAATAAGCAAAAGTACCAATAGTACATCTAAAAAAGGAACAATATTAATTTCAGATTTAACATCTCTGCGTTTACGGCGATAAGACATCGATACCCCTAAAACTTTTTGAAAATCGACCGCACTTTACAGTAAATATCAAAGTGCGGTCTAAAAGTTAATAATTTAATTAATGTGTACCATTCTTACCAAAAGCTTGGCGGTGCAGAATAGTTGTAAACTCATCAATAAAATTGCCATAATTCTGTTCTAATTTACTCACACGTAAACTCAAACGGTTATAAGCCATTACCGCTGGAATTGCTGCAAATAAACCAATAGCAGTTGCAATCAATGCTTCAGCAATACCTGGGGCAACCATCTGTAAAGTAGCTTGTTTAGCACCACTTAATGCCATAAATGCATGCATAATTCCCCATACTGTACCAAATAAACCAATATATGGACTAATTGATGCAACTGTAGCTAAGAATGGAACGCGTGTTTCCAGTTCTTCTACTTCACGATTCATTGCAAGATTCATGGCACGTGAGCTACCTTGAATAATAGCTTCTGGCGCATTCGGATTAGCTTGTTTTAAACGTGAAAACTCTTTGAAACCAACATAAAAAATTTGTTCACTACCACTAAGTCCATCGCGGCGGTTTTCTAAACCATCAAACAAGCGATTCAGATCTTCACCTGACCAAAAACGATCTTCAAACGCAGCAGAATCTTTCAGAGCTTTCGTTAAAATGCGACTACGTTGAATAATAATCGCCCACGACATGATGGAAAAAATAATTAAAATTACAATAACAAGTTGAACAACGATGCTCGCTTTTAGAAATAATTCTAAAAAGTTCAAATCTGCAGTCATCACATACTCCAAGAAGGTTTTATAGCTAACTCACCAAGGCTGTTTTCACTGCTACTGGAATAGCCACTGGTTTCATTTTTCCAAGATCAACACAGGCTACTTTTACAGTAGCCTCGCATAAAATCAGTTCATTTTTCTTTAATTTTTGAGTAAAGAAGATAGAAGCTCCTTTTACTCCCGTCATTACTGTTTCTACTATTAACAAATCATCTAATTTTGCAGGAAAACAATAATCAATATTCATTGTTTTGACAACAAAAGCAAGCTGTCGTTCATTTAATAAAGTCTGCTGAGAAAAATTTAAATTACGTAAATACTCTGTTCTTGCTCGCTCAAAGAAATGTAAATAACGAGCATGATACACAACACCACCTGCATCAGTATCTTCATAATAGACGCGAATAGGAAAATTAAATACGTTTTCTAGCATAATTGCTATTCCTTTCGGTTATAAAAATCTGGTCATCACAAATCGGTGGCGTATTTTAGAGCTTGTATGAATGATAAGCAAGTCCCCAAAGCCATTATCATAGGATATTTTGTTTTAGGGACAAGTAATTCAATTACATTAACCAACTAACACAAAATGCAAGAATCACTGCAATATAGCCTAATAATGGCGAAAAAACTAGCTGCCAAATAGTTGAACGAATTTCAAAGCCAATGCCATGAATCCAAACAATCCCTGTTCCCCATATACTCAATAATACTAAAGTAATTGGAGCACTACGTAAATTAGTTGAGAAATCGTGAATATTCAAGAAAAAGCATAGCGTAATCGAAATGGCAAGTATAAATGAAAGGGTTCTTAACGAACCCTTATTAAAGATTTGATATAGTGAACTAATCATTGAGATTACTCATCAAATTTGCCTGTTTTTTCAATACTGATAGTAATCATTGCAGCTAACATTACTGCTAACAAAACACCCAATACCCAAATGACATAAAACATGATATTTCTCCTTAGTATAATGAGTTTTTGTTTTGCTCGATAAATTCACTATCAAGTCGACCAAACATTTTCCAATATGCCCAAATTGTGTATGCAAGTAAGATAACAACAAACACTAGAGCAAAGCCTAACATTAATGTCAATGTCAATTTACTTGATGTTGAATCCCACATTAACAAACTTAACTCTGGATGAGTGATTGATGGCATTACGAATGGGAACATTGCAATTCCTGCAGTTAAAATAATACCAGCCATTGTTAATGATGAGAACAAGAATGCAAAACCAGAACGATTCGCTTTAGACGCTAAGATATTCAATAATGCTCCGCCAACAGCAAGTAATGGGAAAATCCATAAAAGAGGCATCTCTTTATAGTTATTGAACCAAGCACCAGTTTCAATCACAACGGTTTTGCCAAATGGTGTTGATTGTGCATGATGATCAATCACAGAAGTCACCACAAAACCATCTTTGAAATATAACCATACACCAGCAAGTACAAAAGTGATTAAAGTTGCAAATGCACCTACTTGTGTAATCATACGAGCACGTTCACGTAATTCACTGGTTGTTTTCATTTGTAACCATGCACTACCTTGCGTTGTTAGCATAGCCAAGCTGACTAAGCCGCATAGTAATGCAAATGGATTTAACAATGCGAAGAATGACCCCGTATATTTCACTTGTAATAATTCATTAAACTCAAATGGCACACCTTGTAATAAGTTACCGAATGCAACACCAAATA
The DNA here is from genome assembly GCF_042681465.1 of Pasteurella oralis. NCBI lineage: Bacteria > Pseudomonadati > Pseudomonadota > Gammaproteobacteria > Pasteurellales > Pasteurellaceae > Pasteurella > Pasteurella oralis. The sequence continues at coordinate 67,028 of NZ_JBHUFP010000010.1, read as the reverse complement.
CTAATGAAGGAACAAAACCACCAATAAATAGTCCCCAGTCCCACAAGGTACGCCATGTTGGATTATCAATTTTAGCGCGATACTCTAAACCCACTGGGCGGAAGAATAACGCTGCTAGCACCAAAATCATAGCGATATAGAAACCAGAAAATGACGTTGCATAAACAATTGGCCATGCGGCAAACATTGCACCACCCGCAGTTAATAACCAAACTTGGTTACCATCCCAGTGCGGCGCAATTGAGTTAATCATAATGCGTTTTTCAACTTCTTTTTTACCCGCAAAAGGCAACAAGTTGAGCACTCCCATGTCAAAACCGTCAGTTACTGCAAAACCGATAAGCAATACACCGATCAAGATCCACCAAACAAAACGTAGAATTTCATAATCAATCATAATCAGGCTCCTGCTTATTTAGATGACTGTTCAAAATAGTAGCGACCAGTTTTTAATGAACTTGGACCTAATCTACCGTATTTAAACATTAAATACATTTCTGCAACAAGGAATAAGGTATAAAGTGCACAGATTAAACCGATAGATAACCATAGATCACCTGTAGTTAGATCAGAGGCTGCTACACCAACTGGTAACACTTCATAAATCGCCCAAGGTTGACGACCATATTCTGCTAAGAACCAACCGCTCTCAATTGCAATCCATGGTAATGGTATACTCCATAAAAGTGCTTTTAAGAACCAAGGCTTTGTTCCCACTGTTTTACGTACATTTTGAACAAATGCGCCGACAAGAAGAAGCAATAGTAATCCACCTGCTGCCATCATCACACGGAAAGACCAGAATGTTGGACCAACATTTGGAATTGTATCTGCTGCTGCTTGCTTAATTTGTTCTTCGGTTGCATCAACAATTTTGTCAGTATAACGTTTTAATAATAAACCAAAACCAAGATCTTTTGAGACTGTGCTAAATTGTGTTTTTGTTTCTTCACTTACCTGACCTGCTTTTTTCTGTGCTTGTAATTGTTGTAACAAGTCATAAGCTTGCATACCATTACGTACGCGCTCTACATTCAATGCTTCTAAATCTGCAAGACCTGCAAATTGCTTGTCTAAAGAACGTGTTACAATAATTCCTGCAGCATAAGGAATTTGGATAGCAAAATCATTACGTTTTTCTGCTTGATTTGGCATCACAATCATATTCCAAGCAGCTGGTGCAGGTTGTGTATGCCACTCACCTTCCATTGCAGCTAATTTTACTGGTTGAGTTTGACCAATTTCATAACCAGATTCATCCCCCATAATTAATACAGAAATCACTGAAATAAAACCAAATGTCGCAGCAACTGAGAATGAACGTTTAGCAAAGCCTAAATCACGACCTTTCAAAATGTAATATGCGCTAATGCCTAAAACGAACATTGCACCACTTACATAGCCAGCCGATAATGTATGTAAGAATTTACTTTGCGCAACTGGATTTAACCATAAATCCATAAAGCTGGTCATTTCCATTCGCATTGTTTCAAAATTAAATTCTGAAGCGACTGGATATTGCATCCAACCATTTGCAACTAAAATCCACATTGCTGATAAGTTTGAACCAAAAGCAACACAATATGTTGCTAATAAGTGCTTAGCTTTTGATAATCTATCCCATCCAAAGAAGAATAAACCAACAAATGTTGATTCTAGGAAGAATGCTAATAATGCTTCAATAGCGAGAGGCGCACCAAAAATATCGCCCACATAATGAGAATAATATGACCAGTTAGTACCAAACTGGAATTCCATTGTAATACCAGTTGTTACACCGAGAGCAAAGTTAATACCAAATAACTTACCCCAAAATTTAGTCATATCTTTATAAACTTCTTTGCCTGTGGCTACATAGAGCGTTTCCATAATCACAAAGATAAAAGATAATCCAAGTGTTAATGGCACAAACAAAAAGTGATATAACGCAGTTAATGCAAACTGCAATCGAGAGAGTTCAACAACGTCCAACATCTCAGCTCCTTGTAAATGCTACAAGACCTCACAATATGATTACAGAGTAATCACCCCAATACTTAAAGAAATTCCCTAAGTAGACCTCTTGAATTACCTTCACAATCATTACTATAAAACAAAAATATGACATAATTTTTACAGACGATAGTGCATCATTATATAGGTAACCCAACTTCGGTATCTATTCTACTACTAAATATAAGGATAAAAAATACAAAAAAATGTCACATTGATCACATTTTTATACTTAAATCAAAAACAACACAGAATAAGCAGAACTCTATTGATTGATACAGGTCAAATTATAAATTTTATTAACATTTTAGCAACGATTAGTGAGGGAAAAATCACAGTTTGGATAAAAAAACAACAAAAGGCTAGACATCTATTATAGATTTTGCTACTTTGTCAAACGCTTTAATTGTCTTAGAACAAAGGAATTCAAAGGAATTACAATGAAACGAAATTTTCGCTTAATTTTGACCGCACTTTTTGCGGCTACCGCGTTGATTGCATCCCCTTCTTATGCGACGGCAAAAACAGAAGAAATTAAAACAAATACCAATGCCGCAGTACCACAACAATGTGAAAAACTTTTCAAGGAAACTGAAAATCTTATTGCTGAAGCAGAAAAGCAACCAGGTACACATACACAAGTAGGTAAAATCAAAAGTAAATTAAATCAAAGTAAACAACAAATTCTTGAAATGGAATTAGCTACTCAAATTAAAAGTTGTGACTTTGCTTTAGCAAAATTAAATCATTTAAAACAGCAAGAGAACTAAAATAAAAAAGCTTATTAATTTTTGATTAATAAGCTTTTTTTCCACAAATCTTCCCTAGCCAACTATCTTTTCTAATCCAAAATGTAGATAAGTTCGAGATGTCGCCATACGTCCTCTTGGTGTCCGTTGTAAAAAGCCCTGCTGAATTAGATAAGGCTCTAATACATCTTCGATAGTATCCCGTTCTTCACCAATAGCTGCAGCAAGATTATCTAATCCAACTGGTCCACCATCAAATCGCTCAATCACGGCATGCAATAGTTTACGATCTAGATAGTCAAAACCTGCATCATCCACATCCAACATTAATAACGCAGCTTTAGCAACATCTTCTGAAATTGTGCCACCGTTACGTACATCAGCAAAATCACGTACTCGTCTTAATAAACGATTAGCAATACGCGGCGTACCACGAGAACGACGAGCAATTTCATAAGAGGCATTAGCTGCGATATCTAAGTTCAAACAATGCGCACTACGTGCAACAATTGAAGTTAAATCTTCTACTGAATAAAATTCTAAGCGTTGTACTATGCCAAAACGATCGCGCAATGGCGAAGTTAATGAGCCAGCCCTTGTTGTTGCCCCAATTAATGTAAATGGCGGAAGATCCAACTTGATTGAACGTGCAGCAGGTCCTTCACCAATCATAATATCTAATTGATAATCCTCCATTGCAGGATAAAGTACTTCTTCTATTGCTGGAGACAAACGATGAATTTCATCTATAAATAATACATCATGCGGCTCTAAATTCGTTAACATTGCCGCCAAATCTCCTGCCTTCTCTAATACTGGTCCAGAGGTTGTTCTAATATTAACGCCCATTTCATTAGCAACAATATTAGCAAGAGTCGTTTTTCCTAATCCTGGCGGACCAAAAATCAATAAATGATCAAGCGCGTCTTGACGCAATTTTGCAGCTTGAATAAAAATATCCATCTGCTCACATACTTGTGGTTGTCCAACATAGTCGTTTAATAATTTTGGACGAATAGCTCGATCGATATATTCTTCGTCTAATTTCGCGGTTGTACTAATAATGCGGTCTGCTTCAATCATAGTTATATCAAATTAATATTATAATGAAGCTTTTAACGCTTCACGGATGAGCTGTTCACTAGATAGCTCTGGCTTATTCACTTTCTTCACCATTTTTTCTGCTTCTGAAGCCTTATAACCTAAAGCAATTAATGCAGAAACAGCTTCATTACTTGGTTCTTCACCTTGATGGTTCTCATTCTCAAGCCTTGGAAGATGCTTACTTTCAACAAAAAAGTGACTTTGTTGAATATCTTTAAACTTCCCTTTTAATTCAACCAACAAACGCTCTGCTGTTTTTTTGCCAACACCCGGAATTTTAACCAATTTCGATAACTCTTCACGCTCAATCGCATAAGCAAACTCATTCACTGACATTGCAGATAAAATCGCTAATGCAAGTTTAGGTCCCACCCCATTGGTCTTAATTAACTCACGAAATAAAGTGCGGTCAGTTTTTTGCGAAAATCCGAACAGCAAATGAGCATCTTCACGTACAACAAGATGAGTAAATAATGCGACTTGTTGTCCTATTTCCGGCAAATTATAAAAACTGGTCATCGGCAATAACAATTCGTAGCCTATTCCCTGTACATCTAACAAAATTTCAGGTGGCTGTTTTTCGACAATGCGCCCTGTTAAATGACCAATCATAATTTCCTCATTTACATATTACACTATGTAATATAGCATAAAATAAAACTGGATGAATATCCAGTTAAATTTTTAAGCGAAATCGTCCGCGACTATATCTTGTACGTAAAAGTGCGGTCGATTTTTGCTGAGTTTGAGTAATTGGTATAGCACTTTCCACATGCAAAGAATGTTGCATCGAATGTGCATGTGTAATTGCAATAGCTAGCGCATCAGCGGCATCCACTTGTGGCTTTTCTGAGAGCATTAAAATACGCGTCACCATATCTTGTACTTGAATTTTATCTGCTGAACCGATGCCCACGACAGTTTGTTTCACTAAACGTGCCGCATATTCAAAAACAGGTAAATCTTGGTTTACGGCTGCAACAATTGCAGCACCACGTGCTTGTCCTAACTTCAATGCTGAATTAGCATTCTTAGCTAAAAAAACGTCTTCTATAGCAAATATTTCTGGTTGAAATTGAGTAATAATTTCACTTACTCCACCATAAATACGCTTCAAACGTGTCGGTAAATCTTGCACAGAAGTACGAATTACACCACTTCCTAAATATTCTAATTGCTTTCCTGTTTGACGAATTACACCATAACCTGTCACTCGTGAGCCGGGATCAATCCCTAAAATAATTGCCATCCGATTCCCCAAAAAATAAATGGATCTACATTTTACTGTAAACCCATTCTATTTTATCTCTCTATCACTGCTACTTATTTTGCGATACGACAATTTTTTGCTAAAATTTTGTTGTTGTCAGTGAACATGACTGGTACAGTTGTCCCTACCGTCTCAGCTGCAAAGCCATAATCTAATGACCAAACTTTTTTGCCTTCAACGAAACGAACACCATCTTGATATGAGCTATCAAGTTTCATTTCATGTCCCACAACTTTACGGTTAATACTCACTGTTGCACTGTCTGCTTTTCCGCCAACAAAAGCATAGGTTACAGAAACCACTTGATTTTTCTTGCCTCTTACATCACAAAAATATGCTGCAGTCTCAAAAGCAGGTTCAGAAGCTTTCATTTCCATCGCTTTTTTCTCTGCCATTTTCATATCTGAACTCATATTTTGAGAGCAAGCTGTTAATGCACCAACAACCATTAAGCTTGCAAAAAGTTTAGTTAATTTCATAAATTCTCCTAAAATGAATGATTGAATGCATAATTTATGCATCTTTTCGACAAAATCGTATTAAATAAGTTCTTATTTAATACAAAATTTATAACATTGCTGCAACTTCATCGCTAATTTCACCATTATGATATACATTTTGTACATCATCGCAGTCTTCTAGCATATCAATAAGCTTTAATAGCTTAGGGGCGTTTTCCGCATCTAATTCAACTGTTGTCGATGGAATCATTGTCACTTCAGCATTAACAATTTTAATTCCGGTAGATTCAATCGCATCACGAACCACACCTAATTCTTCCCATGCCGTATACACTTCAAAGCTACCATCTTCTTGCAGCTGAACATCATCAGCACCAGCATCAATTGCAGCTTCCATAATGAGGTCTTCATCACCAGAACTAATTAAAATCAATCCTTTTTTACTAAATAAGTAGCCAACTGAACCTTCAGTACCCAAATTACCACCACATTTAGTAAAACTTGGTCGAACCTGTGAGATTGTACGATTCGCATTGTCACTTAAACACTCAACCATTACTGCTGTACCGCCGGGGCCATAACCTTCATAAATTTTAGTTTCCATATTGGTATCATCACCGCCACCAACACCACGCTCAATGGCTCGATTAATCGTATCACGCGTCATATTACTCGATAAGGCTTTATCTACCGCCGTACGCAAACGAGGATTAGCACCAACATCACCACCACCTAATTTCGCTGCGGTGACTAACTCACGAATTAATTTTGTAAAAATTTTACCACGTTGCGCATCTTGCGCTGCCTTACGATGCTTAATATTTGCCCACTTACTATGGCCTGCCATTTTTAATTTTCCTCTTAAAGTTTAATAAAATAAGTACAATGATTCTTATCACATATTGTTTGTACTTAATTTGAATAAATATTTCTCAATCAAAGCACTATTATTCCATGACTTTGTCAATTTAGTAGCTTCAGATATAGAAAGCCATTGAAACGCTGTGTGTTCTGTTAATACTGGTATTCTTTCGTTAGGTAAAGCTAATAAGAACCAATGTTCAATACTATGCGTAATATTCGGTGCGTATTTATAACGAAAATGTGGAAATATTTCAAACTCTACCCACTCATTACAATCAAAAAGGGAAAGCCCCTCAGCAATCACATCAATACCAATTTCTTCTTTTATTTCTCTAAGTGCCGCTTGCATTGGCAATTCATCTGGTTCTAAAGAGCCTGTTACTGATTGCCAAAATGTCGGATCATCCTGACGCTGTAACATTAATACACGGCGTGAAGCTTGGCAATAAACAACAACTAAAACACTATTTGGATTTTTATACATTTCGATAGCATCAATGTAATAATTCTGGCTTAACAATGCCTTTTAATTGAGAGTAAGGTAACACTAAATCAATTTCCCCTTCTGCATAAGAACCTAATGCATAAACTGGATAACGGAAAACTAATCCATTAATAGTAAAAACAAAGTTATTTGTTGCTTGTAACTCATCATTCTCTCTATTTTCAGTGATACCTAATTCATTTAGACGAATCATATTTTTATCGCGTAATAATTTTGTCAATGCTGGCAGTTTATCTGATGAAATAAGTAAGTCATCCAGCTGATAGATAACTTTATCTATTAAATCAATATTTAAAAACTGAGTATCATACATACCATAAGCACCACCTGTGTAATAACTAGTTATTACAGAAAATGTGGCTAAACGTCCACGTTGTCCAATAAAATGAATTTCACGCGTATAGTCCCAGCCTTGATTAATTTCCAACTCAGGTAACACATCGTTGAACCATTTCTGTACTAATTGTTCGATACCTTGTTCAGATGATTTGGTTTCAGTTAATACACTTAATGTGAGACTATCTAAGAACTGATTCAGCCACTCTAAATTTGTCTTTTGCGAGATCAAGCTTAAACTTGCGCAATGCTCCTCAATTAAATCGTCTTCAATCGCAGCATGAATACATTGAAGACGTTGTGCTAAAATATGAAAATCAGATTGGATCGCCACAACTTGATTAGTAGTAGGAGAGCCTTTATGGACAAATGGTAACTTATCAAAACAAGCACTTAATAAAACTGTGATAAACAATAAGATACTTTTACGCATAAAATATCCCTTAAATTATTTTCACCCTCTAATATCTTATGGAATCCCTAAAAAACCCGATAAAGCATAAAAATGTTATTTATCTAACCAGTACGCTTTAAAAGTGCAGTCAAAACTGACCGCACTTTAAATCTATTACTCTGCTTTAATAACTTGTACAGCTAATTCATTAAGTGCCTGTGGATTAGCAAAGCTTGGTGCATCTGTCATTAAGCACGCCGCTGCCGTTGTTTTCGGAAAAGCGATCACATCACGAATATTTTCCGTACCTGTTAACAGCATAGTTAAGCGATCTAAACCAAATGCTAAACCTGCATGTGGCGGTGTACCAAATTTTAATGCATCAAGTAAGAAACCAAACTTCTCACGCTGCTCTTCCTCATTAATACCTAAAATACGAAATACTGCTTGTTGCATATTAGGCTCAAAAATACGAACAGAACCGCCACCGACTTCATAACCATTGATAACCATGTCATAAGCATTTGCTACAGCACGAGTTGGATTTGCTTCTAGTTGTGCTGGACTAAAATCTTTTGGTGATGTAAATGGATGGTGCATTGCAGCCAAACCACCTTCATCATCACGCTCAAACATAGGGAAATCAATAACCCATAATGGTTGCCATTCCTCTAATTTAGTCAAGCCTAGATCACGACCTAATTTCAAACGTAATGCTCCCATCGCATCTGTAGTGACTTTATAGTTATCAGCACCGAAGAATAAAATATCTCCATTTTGCGCTTGGACGCGCACTAAAATTGCATTTAACACATCTTCAGACAAAAACTTAGCAATTGGACTTTGCACACCTCCCATGCCAGCTGATAAATCATTCACTTTTAGCCATGCTAAGCCTTTCGCACCATAAATACTCACGAATTGAGTATACTCATCAATTTGTTTACGCGTAATTTCAACACCATTTGGCACTCTAATCGCAGCAATACGACCATTTGGATCATTAGCTGGTCCATTGAATACGTTAAACTCAACATCTTGCAATAAATCTGCGACATCCACCATTTCTAATGGATTACGTAAATCAGGTTTATCAGAACCAAAACGACGCATTGCTTCAGAAAAAGTCATGATTGGAAATTTACCTAAATCAACCCCAATAGTATCTAACCACAAACCATGAATCATTTTCTCCATGATTTCGCGTACTTCTGGTGCGGTTAAAAAAGAGGTTTCTACATCGATTTGGGTAAATTCAGGTTGGCGATCTGCACGTAAATCTTCATCACGGAAGCATTTCACAATTTGGTAATAACGATCAAAGCCTGACATCATTAGCAATTGCTTAAATAATTGTGGAGATTGAGGTAAGGCATAAAATTTACCTTTATGTACACGACTAGGGACCAAATAGTCACGTGCACCTTCTGGCGTTGCTTTAGTTAACATTGGCGTTTCAATATCCAAAAAGCCATGCTCATCCATAAAACGGCGAACAAAACTGGTAATTTTTGCGCGTGTTTTTAAACGTTGTGCCATTTCTGGGCGACGTAAATCCAAATAACGATATTTTAAACGCTGCTCTTCGGTATTATTTTGGTTAAAGTCTAAAGGTAATGGCTCTGAGCTATTATAAATAGAAAGCGATTTTGCTAATACTTCTACTTCACCTGTTGCCATATTCTTATTGATCTGATTATCTGGACGGGCAATCACTTCCCCTTTAATTTGAATACAAAATTCATTACGTAAACTTGCAGCTAGGCTCAATGCCTCTTGGTATTTTGGGTCAAAACAAACTTGCACGATACCTTCACGATCACGCATATCAATAAAAATTAATCCACCTAAATCACGGCGACGATGAACCCATCCACTTAATGTCACTTCTTGACTAATATTGCTACGGTTCAAGCTACCGCAATAATGTGTACGCATCATTTCAAAAATCCTTTGTCTTATAAATTATGAGAAAAAATTGCAATCAATTATAGCGGAAAATGAACAGAGAGAAAAAGATTATTTCTGTAGGATAAATGGCAAAAAAATAAGTAAAACTAAGCTTGGTTTCGATTAAATTTGCAGACTTTTAATGCACCTTCTACTCATTTTTGTTATATTGACTCACTTCATAGGAGTTTAATCTAGTTAAGGATGACAGTATGTTATTTATCAATCTCACTTTTGTACTTATTTTAGCCATTCGTTTTTATAGCCTATCTATTTCAATTCGTAATGAAAAAGCACTTATAGCCAGAGGTGCAATACAATATGGTAAACGTAATTCAACTATATTATCTATTGTACATGTGTTGTTTTATCTCGCTGCAATTAGTGAAGCTAATTATAACAGCATCACATTGAATACAGTATCCCAAATCGGATTAGCGATACTTATATTTGCAATTGCGATGTTATTTTATGTCATTTATGAATTAAAAGAAATTTGGACCGTCAAAATTTATATTCTGCCTGAACACAAAATCAATCGTTCTTTTTTGTTCAAATATATACGCCATCCAAATTATTTCTTAAACATTATTCCCGAACTCATTGGTTTGTGTCTATTTTGTCAAGCTAAATACACAGCAATAATTGGTTTACCTATCTATTTAGTAATTTTAGCCATCAGAATTAAGCAAGAAGAAAGCGCAATGACCCACTTGTTTAAAACCCAATAATTTATTTGTGATAGTATAAAACTTCTTCTAAAATGACCGCACTTTTGATCGGATTTTAAAAACTATGGTTAAAGATACGCTTTTTTCTGCGCCTATTGCTAAATTAGGTGATTTCACTTTTGACGAAAGTGTAGCAGAAGTTTTTCCAGATATGATTCAACGCTCGATTCCAGGTTATTCCAATATTATCACTGCAATCGGCATGCTAGCTTCTCGTTTTGTCACTGCTAATAGTAATGTCTATGATTTAGGCTGTTCACGCGGTGCAGCTACACTTTCTGCACGACGTCATATTGACAAATCTGGCGTTAAAATTATTGGTGTAGATAACTCATTACCAATGGTAGAACGTTGTCGCCAACATCTTAATGCTTACCAAAGTACCGTACCAGTAGACATTCTTTGCGATGATATTCGTCATATTCAAATTGAAAACGCCTCAATGGTAATCTTAAATTTCACACTCCAATTTTTGCCTCCTGAAGATCGTTGCGCACTATTAGAAAAAATTTATCAGGGTTTAAATCCAAATGGTGTATTAGTATTATCCGAAAAATTCCGCTTTGAAGATGAGAAAATTGATAATTTACTGATTGATTTACACCACCAATTTAAACGTGCTAATGGATACAGCGAATTAGAAGTTAGCCAAAAACGTACTGCACTTGAAAATGTGATGCGTACAGACAGTATTCTGACACACAAAACTCGATTAGCGGCGGCTGGATTCAATCAAGTGGAATTATGGTTCCAATGCTTCAATTTTGGCTCTATGATTGCAGTGAAATAACACAATTTGCGACAAAAGAAAGGCGGTATGAAAACCGCCTTTTCGCTTATAATGGATTTAAATTTTTATCTAATAATTGAAATAACAAAGCTTTACCATTTTTAAAACGATATTCCGCATATTCAGCCTGAGCATAATATTCACCTTTCCCTTCTGCGAAAAAGTAATCTTGGCTTGGTAAGCGAGGCCACCATTGTGCTACGTTAATTGGCAAATAAATATCTGGTGTACAACCTTCAAAGTTTGTGGGTATATCTTTTTGTAAACGACATAACGTAGTTATCCCCAATTCATCACGTTTCAATAGCGCATACACAAAAGAGGCACCTTCAGGAGGATCTTCATACCATGCATTACGAATATCTTGCAATATTTCATAATTCAAGCTCATGTAATCCCCTTGCATTAAAGAACGCGGATCAACAGGTGCTGTTTTTAAAATAATAGATTCACCAGTAGTTAAAACATCTTCATATTTATGAATGCTATAACTCGTAGTCAAACCGATAGCTAATGCCGTTATTGCTGTCAACATGACTCTAATTAACAAAGTTTTACGATTTGGTACCGCACTTTCAGCTCGTTCTTCAACCATTTCTTGGCTTTTTATGTGGCGTATTAAAATTAACGTAAAACATAACCAAATAATACTTAACAGCATCAATAAAAAAGATTTATATAATAATGGTATAGTCAGTAAATAATAATAAGCGGCTAAATTTATCACTACACCAAATACAGCAACCACAAATAAAATACGACTTACACTTAAATAAGCTAATAACAATAATGCAATGCAAGCTAATGTCTCATTTGCGGCAATAAAACTTAAACATAGCAACACAATAGCAAAAAATAAGATCGTCTGTAATTTTTTGCTTAATGCAAAACGTCTACTGAGTAAAAGAAAAAAGATAATTGGTGTAATCGAAAGTAAGAAAGTTAAACTCTTTAGTAACCAAACATCGCGATTAAAATGAGTAAAAAAATAAACCGTAATGATATCAAACCAATCAAATAAACTTTTAATGTCAGGTAACTCTGCCACTGGCTCAAAGAATTCCCAATTTTTGAGAATATCCAAGTTTGGTAAGCTCAAACCGATTAATAATGTAGACCAAGCGATCGGCAATAGGATAATTCCACTTTTACTTTCACTATTGATTGCACAGTAATAGTAAAGTGCTAATCCCAATATCATCAGCCATTGCCGCGTTGATAACACAAATTGATTCGGTAAATTCCCTTCATCGATGTACCAACCAAATTCAAAAAAACCTAAATAATGGAGAAATGCGATAATGACTAGAGCACTAATAAGAAAACGCAACCAATTTGCAGTACGTAGTACATAGAAAAAAACAGAAATAATCAGCATTAAGGCAAAATAAGCTTCTGATTTCGCCTCAAACAAAAAGAAAATAAAATAAATAATCAAACCAATCGCTGACAACATATCAATGGCAATATAAAGCAACTCATTCTCTTCTTTTTGGCTAAAATGCATTATGCTGGTAATGATAAGCAATGTGAAACTGAGATAAATTAACTCATGCTCATCATCTAATAACTCAAACGTAAAAATGGCTGTCGCTAAAAATAATCCCGTACAAAATAAGATTAATAAAATAAATAAAGGATAAATATGCCATGTTACTTTTTTAGCTATTGGATTATGTGCTTTAAACCATTTGGTTAGAATGATAATCCCACCGATTGTTGAAGCAAAAGCCAATATAGTGACTAGAAATATACCTGAGAAAAAATCATTGCCTGATTCTACTAATAATTTCACATGGAAACTGATAATGGCATAGATAAATAAAATGATTAAATTGAGGAAATCAAAACGACGCTCTTTATAGTAATAAATTAAGCCCGCAACAATTAACCAAGAAATGATGACAGCATTACTGCGAAACATTAAGGATAAAAAAGATCCGACTAAACTCAGCATTAATAATTTTGGCAGCACTCGCCAATTTGTATCTTTTAGCTTTTCACCAAAATATTCATACAGCACCAATAAGATTAAATTAAGCCCAATGAGAAGACTATCTAAATTGTTACCAACAATGTGGTCCGCTAAAATCAATGCTGTATTTGACGTGGTAGCGAATAACAACGCGCTTGCGATATTAGGAAATAAAATCAAAAATGGAATTTGGCATAATGACCAAATAGCAAATAACTCCCAAGGATCTGCCCCAGTTTGGTATGTTTGCCCAATTAATGCAAATAAACCTCCAAGAAAGACAAGTGATAAAAACGAAAAAATCAGTGAAAAAAGCGCTGAACTATTGGCTTTTTTCACTTCCCGATAATAAAAAAATAACCCTAGGCCTACAGTAATAAAAAATAAAGCTTGAATACCATAAAGCTTTTGAAATTTAGAAAAATAATCCCAATTTGCAGCAATCCAGGTAATTACGCCACTTGAAAAGAAACCTGCACTTAATAATGCAAATAACAGCGCTAAATACTTCTGCCAAGATAAATTAAACAATGTCGTCTGTTGCATCTGTTTTTCCTTATTCTTGAGAATATAATGATTTTTCACCTCGATTATGGCATAATCTTACTCAATTTTGACAACGACTTTACATACTTTTTAACTAGTTAACACAAATTTGGAGTAATTTATGCGCATTCTACACACAATGTTGCGTGTAACTGATTTAGCACGCTCAATCAAATTTTATCAAGATGTATTAGGTATGCGTTTACTACGCACGAGTGAAAATGAAGAATACAAATACACACTTGCATTTCTAGGTTATGACGATGAGAGCAAGGCTTCTGTATTAGAATTAACCTATAACTGGGGCGTAACAGAATATGAGCTAGGCACAGCTTATGGGCATATTGCAATTGGTGTAGATGATATTTATGCGACTTGTGAAGCTGTTCGTAATGCTGGAGGCAAAATTACACGTGAACCAGGTCCAGTAAAAGGTGGTAAAACAGTGATTGCCTTTGTTGAAGATCCTAATGGTTATAAAATTGAATTTATTGAAAATAAGAGTGCTCAAGTAGGCTTAGGTAACTAAGTTTAAGTGCGGTCAATTTTTGAAAAGTTTTGATAGCGTGGCTTTGTCCACGCTATTTACTTGAATATAGGATAGTAATGTGACAGAAATCCAAACTGAATCAACCACTAATTATAATTTATTAAAAAATCGTTTTCGCGGTTATTTTCCGGTAATTATTGATGTCGAGACTGCGGGCTTTAATGCTAAAACAGATGCATTGTTAGAGCTTGCTGCGATCACGGTAAAAATGGATGAAAATGGTTTATTAATGCCAAATCAACGATGCCACTTCCATGTTCAACCTTTTGAAGGTGCTAATATCAATCCAGAATCATTACAATTCAATGGCATTGATATTCATGATCCTTTGCGTGGTGCTGTCAGCGAAACACATGCTATCACTGAATTATTTAGAATGGTTCGTAAAGGACAAAAAGAAGCTGAATGCCAGCGTGCAATTATTGTTGCACACAATGCCGCCTTTGACCAAAGTTTCCTCATGGCAGCAGCTGAACGTACTGGTATAAAACGTAACCCATTCCATCCTTTTGGACTATTTGATACCGCAACCTTAAGCGGTTTCATGTTTGGGCAAACTGTATTAGTAAAAGCGTGCCAAACCGCAAAAATTGCCTTTGATGGCAAACAAGCACATTCTGCTTTATATGATACTGAACGTACTGCCGAATTATTTTGCTACATGGTCAATCACTTAAAAAGTCTAGGTGGCTTCCCACACCAAATTTAAAATTTTCTAAAAACAGACCGCTCTTTTTAGCAAAATCTAAATCAATTTTGCCATTTTGCTAAATCGAGTCTAGACAAATTATTTTTTTTTAGTAAATTTAGAAATTCTTTCTAAAAAATAACCAAAGGACAAACACAATGTTAATAACAAATCCAGTCGTGATTTCTATTGTCGTTTTACTTGTTTTAAGTCTGTTGCGAATTAACGTAGTCATTGCGCTGGTTATTTCCGCATTAGTAGCAGGTTTAACGGGTAATCTTGGCATCAGCGAAACAATTAAAACCTTCACTAACGGACTTGGTGGTGGTGCCGAAGTTGCAATGAACTATGCTATCTTAGGTGCTTTCGCTGTTGCAATTTCCAAGTCAGGCATTACAGATTTATTAGCTTATAAAGTAATCAAACGATTAGGCAATACACCAACCAGTCGCTCAATGGTAGGTTTTAAATATTTTATTTTAGCTATACTCGCTTTATTCGCTATTTCATCACAAAACTTATTACCTGTGCATATTGCATTCATTCCGATTGTGATTCCACCGCTACTTGCAATCTTTAATAAATTAAAACTTGATCGCCGTGCAGTGGCTTGTGTATTGACATTTGGTTTAACGGCAACTTATATGTTATTACCTGTCGGTTTCGGGAAAATCTTTATTGAGAGTGTATTAGTCAAAAATATCAACCAAGCTGGGGCAGCTCTAGGTTTACAGACTTCTGTTGCAGAAGTATCACTTGCAATGGCAGTTCCTGTTGTTGGTATGATTTTAGGCTTGCTTACCGCCATTTTCATTAGCTATCGTAAACCAAGAGAATATGCCGTCACACACAGCGAAATCAGTACGGCTGACATAGAAGCACATATCGCCAATATCAAACCCTTTCATGTTGGAGCCAGCTTAGCTGCAATCATTGTGACTTTTGGATTACAGTTGTTTACTAGCTCAACTATTATCGGTGGTTTAGCAGGCTTAGTTATTTTTGCTGTATGTGGTATTTTCAAACTGAAAGAAAGTAATGATATTTTCCAACAAGGCTTACGTTTAATGGCAATGATTGGTTTCGTCATGATTGCGGCTTCTGGCTTTGCCAACGTGATTAATACAACGGGCGGAGTAACCAGCCTAGTACAAACTTTCAGCCAAGGTTTAGGTGCTGACAGCAAGGGATTGGCCGCATTTTTAATGCTATTAGTTGGTTTATTTATCACTATGGGTATCGGCTCTTCATTCTCAACCGTACCAATTATTGCGTCAATTTACGTACCACTATGCATATCGCTAGGCTTTTCACCACTTGCTACAGTATCCATCATTGGAGTAGCTGCCGCATTAGGTGATGCCGGTTCACCAGCATCTGATTCTACGTTAGGACCAACTTCTGGTTTAAATGCTGATGGTAAACATGATCATATTTGGGATTCTGTGGTACCAACATTTATCCACTACAACATCCCACTCATTATTTTTGGCTGGTTAGCAGCTATGTATCTCTAACAAACAATCCTCCCCTTGGGGAGGATTTTTCATGTAAAAATGCGATGACCAAAACAGAACTACTTCAATCTTTAACAAACAAAGTAAATCAACTGTATACACAATATGCTCAACGTACTGAGCAAAAATTACAGACTAAATTTGATCCTCAGTTATTTAGTGAAAATGGTCAATCTTTCTCATTTTATTATCAAGAAATACAACAAACACTAAGACACCTTGCTGGTGTAACGGAAAATGATCTCAATCTAGCCATTTTTTTTGCAGAAAAACTATTATCTCAATGCGCTGCACTTTCTGATGCATTAAATCCAATTCCAATTAAAACCACGCCAACAAAACAAACAAGACAAATTGCACAAAACATTCATCAACTGCCACCTCGCGAGCGCTTAGAAAAATATTATGCCGCCCTCCAAGCGTTGAACGAAAAAATTACTCAACAAGAGGATGAAAAACGTAAGGCACAAGATCACAATGAAAAAGCTTATTTAGTCCAAAAAATCGCCTTCACTAAACAACGTCGTGAAAAATGTCTCATGGCAATTGAAGTATTAGAGGAATATTTGGTATTTAAACAAAATCAAATCTAATTCTTGGATAGTACCTACCAAAAGCATTATATGAAAGACCTAATCTGTGCTAAGTAGCTTAACAAGCTTACTTATCACGCTCTACAAGATGAACGTAACAAGCGAAAAATACGCATAGCAGACCGTACTTTATCCTCTCTAGAATAGAAAAAAGAAACAACCGTACGTTAAAAGTACACTGTACTATTTATTACACATTCAGACATCGCAAAAAGTAATCCTCCTACGGTAATAAAACCAATTTGGAGAGAAAAGTAATTAGCCGTTAACTTAGCAGTAAAAATCCACTTTCAGGGAAGTAAATTTAGTCGACAATAAAAAACCGTAAGTTTTATCAACTTACGGTTTTCTAAAATTTGATGGCGGAGGAAGTGAGATTCGAACTCACGGAGGGCGTAAACCCTCGCCGGTTTTCAAGACCGGTGCCTTCAACCACTCGACCATTCCTCCATGATTTAAGCGAGGTGAATAATACGGATTTTGTTGTTCTAAGTCAAGCAATTAAATTAAGATTTTTATTCAATTGCTCTAATTTAGAACAACTCGTACATTTCATCTTACAATCTCAATCAGAAACTGTAAAAAACCTTGCTTAAGCTTGACTTTCAGCCCTTGTTGGTACCGCATACACATGGCTAATTGCACTATGATGTCCTGCTGCCCCTTTACCATGGAAGTAATAACGTGATTCAGCCCAAATCTCAATTTGTGATGACATAGGCTCAATCTCACTTGTTGCCTGAGCTAAAGTCATTTCAGCTTTAGTATGTACAACAGCTGAAATTGTTCCTAAGCGCCCAGTAAAGTTAAAAGTGCGGTCAGAATCTGGCATAATTTTTATGTCTGCCTCTGCAGGTAATACTTGCACATCATCTACTGGAATACTCAATTGCTCGACTTGTTCTACAACAACATCAACTAGTTTAGTAATTGATTCAACAGGCTCAATAACAATACGTTCAACTGTAGATACCTGCCCATCAATTTTTGTATCGACCACAGTCATTTCAACTAATGGTTGCTCTGCTTCTAAACGTTGTAAAGACTCTTGTACTTTCTTCTCTACAGATTCATTAGCAGGCTGAGTCATAAATGCATTAAATGGTTTTGATGATTTTTCACTACTCTCAACAACTAAACCTGTTGCAGGAATAGTCGCTACAACTTCATCTTTTGGTTGATTTTGTTGCTCTAGCAATTCATCCACTGACAAAAATTGATTTTCTTTAGCAATGACTAAAACATGATTATAATCAATCCACACTTTACTACTAGCCAACTCTGGTGAAGCAACAGCAGCAAACAATGGCATTGGTGATTTACCTTCTTGATGATTACGACGGCGACGCTGATTATTCGCTCGTAAATGACGCGGTAAACGACGGCGAACGTTATCACGACGTTTTTCAGGTTCAACTTCCTCTACCACAACAGTTTCAACTAACGTAACATCAGCTTGTACTGACGTATCAGACTCAGCGGTCAATTTAATCACATCCACCGATATCTCTTCAGAAGTAGTGATTGGCACTTTTTCTGTAACAACTTCATCTGTAATACGAACTTTCTTACGTAAATCACGACGCTGACGACGTTGTTGGATTGGTTGCTCAGTTTTTTCCACTTCCGTATTTTCGACGACATTTTCTAAAATAGCCTCATTTACAACCGCACTTTCCGTTGTACTTGCTTTACGATTACGCTTATTATTGCGTTCTGAACGTGGACGAACGACTTCCTCAACAATTTCATCATTACGTTTCGAGTTATTTTCGCGTTCTGCATTTTCTGTACGAGAACGACGATTATTACGGCGTTCTTGATTACGACGATTACGATTGTTCCTATTACGGCTATTTTTAGATTTCTCTTCTTCTGCTGGTTTATCCGCAAACATCGCCTTAATTTTGGCAATGATACGTGCAAGTAAAGAAGGTTTGTTATCAACTTTCTTCTCTGGAACTGGTGCAGGCGCAGGAATTGCCATCGAAACCGCTGCCCCCTCTAACGCATTTTCACTCGTCACTGCCGCTGTTTCAGTATTACGTGAAACCAGAGATTCTTCAGGTATAAAATGATCGTCTTGATCTTGATGTAATTTAACTAAGTTATAGCTAAGTTCATTCACTTCTTCGCTATCACGAACACGAAAAACACCAAAGTGCGGTGTTTCCATAGCTTCATTTGGTACAACAATAACATCCACTTGATGACGCTTTTCAATACTGTAAATCGCTTTACGCTTTTCATTCAATAAGTAAGACGCGATCTCAACAGGCACAATAGTATGTACTTGTTTTGTATTTTCTTTTAATGCTTCTTCTTCGATAAGACGTAAAATTGACAAGGAAAGTGACTCATTATCACGAATTTTTCCTGTACCTTGACAACGTGGGCAAACATGATGTGAAGACTCACCTAACGATGGACTTAAACGTTGGCGTGACATTTCAAGTAAGCCAAAACGGGAAATACGACTAATTTGAATACGAGCACGATCTTGACGTACCGCATCACGAATTCTATTTTCAACTTCACGTTGATGACGGACTGGTGTCATATCAATAAAATCAATAACAATTAAGC
The DNA here is from genome assembly GCF_042681465.1 of Pasteurella oralis. Classification (NCBI taxonomy): domain Bacteria; kingdom Pseudomonadati; phylum Pseudomonadota; class Gammaproteobacteria; order Pasteurellales; family Pasteurellaceae; genus Pasteurella; species Pasteurella oralis. The sequence goes on along the minus strand of NZ_JBHUFP010000010.1, from coordinate 47,427 downwards.
CGCCTAAGTCACGTAAGCGTAATTGGCGTGCAATTTCATCTGCGGCTTCAAGATTCGTATTTAAAGCCGTTTCTTCAATATCACCACCACGAGTGGAACGAGAGGAGTTAATATCAATTGCAGTCAACGCTTCCGTTACATCGATCACAATAGAACCACCAGAAGGCAAACGCACTTCACGTTGGAAAGCAGATTCAATTTGTGACTCAATTTGATAGTGACTAAATAATGGTACTTCACCTTGATAAAGTTTAACTCGATGAATAAAATCTGGGCGTACTAACTTAATATGCGCTTTAGCTTTTTCATATACTTTAGGACTATCAATCAAGATTTCACCAATATCACGACGTAGATAATCACGAATTGCACGCACAATCACATCGCTTTCTTGATGAATCAAGAATGGCGCGGGACGATTTTCTGATGCTTGTTTAATTGCTTCCCAATGGTGCAATAGCACTTTTAAGTCCCATTGTAATTCTTCTGGTGATTTACCAACTCCAGCGGTACGCACGATTAATCCCACGCCTTCTGGTACATCTAATGAGCTTAATGCTTCTTTTAATTCTAAACGCTCATCTCCCTCAATACGGCGTGAAATCCCCCCTGCTCTTGGGTTATTTGGCATAATAACTAAATAACTGCCCGCTAAAGAAACAAAAGTCGTTAATGCCGCTCCTTTATTACCACGTTCTTCCTTGTTTACTTGAACGATAACTTCCTGCCCTTCGCTCAAAATATCTCGAATATTTGGACGTCCTTGATAAACATAATCCGCAGGAAAATACTCACGTGCAATTTCTTTTAATGGTAAAAAACCATGACGTTCCGCACCATAATCGACAAATGCAGCCTCCAGACTTGGCTCAACACGTGTGATACGACCTTTGTAAATGTTTGCTTTCTTCTGTTCATGTCCTGGGCTTTCAATATCCAAGTCAAATAAACGCTGCCCATCCACCAATGCAACGCGCAACTCTTCTTTCTGAGTTGCATTAATTAACATTCTTTTCATTATTCGTTCTCTTAACTTTAATTCTGTTGCTTGATTAAAAATAAACGCACTTTTTCTTCGCAATCGACCTCGTGTCTGTCGCCGAATGTCAATCTCTCGACTGTCAACGGCTGGGTGCATTGATTACGTTACTCAAATGAAGTAAAAAACACATTTTTCGTAAAACAGAATCGACCTATAAAAAATGATCCCGCAAGTACTCATGCTATTTTTAACATGTAAAATCATTAAGTTATTAATGTCTTATGCCACATGCTGCATTATATTCACTTAATAATAACGCTCCATTTTTAAGTCACTTTAATGACGTAAAAATACACACTATTATGTACTTATCACTCTTATTTATCAAGGTAATTTTAATCATTCAAAGGATATCAAAATGTGATATGATCCGCCCAATTTTCACAAAAAAGAGCTGTCAAATGCGCCAAAATACAAACGAAAAAACTATCAATCAAAGTGTAAAACAACTCACCATTAGCGAAGATGAAGCAGGACAACGTATTGATAACTATTTATTGACCAAATTGAAAGGCGTACCTAAAAGTTTAATCTATCGCGTTTTACGTAAAGGCGAAGTACGAGTGAATAAGGGTCGTATTAAGCCAGAATATAAATTACAAACCAATGATGTAGTACGCATCCCACCTGTCCGTATATCAGAAAAAGAACAAGCACCAATTTCCAATAAATTAAATAAAGTCAGTCAATTAGAAAAACACATTGTTTTTGAAGATGAGGTCTTGTTAATCCTCAATAAACCTTCTGGTATTGCAGTGCATGGTGGTAGTGGGCTAAATTTTGGTGTTATTGAAGCATTACGTGCATTGCGCCCAAATGCACGCTTTCTTGAGCTTGTACATCGTTTAGATCGTGATACTTCTGGTATCTTATTAGTCGCTAAAAAACGTTCTACTCTACGTCATCTACACGAACAATTACGCGAAAAAACGATACAAAAAGATTATTTAGCCTTAGTTCGCGGACAATGGCAGTCGCATTGTAAAGTGATTAAAGCCCCTTTACTGAAAAATGAATTATCAAGTGGAGAGAGGATCGTCAAAGTCAGTGAGCAAGGCAAACCTTCTGAAACACGCTTTTCAGTTGAAGAACGCTATACTAATGCAACGTTAGTTAAAGCATTCCCTGTCACAGGACGAACCCACCAAATTCGTGTACATACTCAATATGCAGGTCATCCTATCGCATTAGATGATAAATATGGCGATAGTCAATTTGATGAACAAATGAGTAAAATAGGCTTAAAACGCTTGTTTCTACACGCATTTTCTATTCGTTTTGAACACCCGAAAACAGGGGAGCTTTTACGTGTGAATGCACCACTGGATGAAGAAATGAAACGTATTTTACGAACATTACGTGACCAGAAATAAAGTGTATAAAAATAATATAGTGCTCTGTTAATGTGGATGATCAATAAAAGAGAGAGGCAATAATGTCATATCAACCTAAAATTGTTGTATTAACTGGTGCTGGTATCTCTGCGGAATCAGGTATTCGTACTTTTCGTGCTTTAGATGGCTTATGGGAAGAGCATCGTATTGAAGATATTGCGACTCCAGAAGGATTTACAAAAAATCCACAACGGGTTCAACGTTTTTATAATGAACGCCGTAAACAACTCTTAGATCCTCATTTAAAACCTAACTCGGCACATCTTGCTTTAGCTAAGCTGGAAGAGAAAATTGGTAAAAACTTATTGGTCATAACACAAAATGTCGATAACTTACATGAGCGTGCTGGTTCAAAAAATGTCATTCACATGCATGGCGAATTATTAAAAGTACGCTGTATAAAATCTGGTAAAATTTATGTATGGCAACAAGATATTACTGAACAAGATAAATGTGCATGTTGTCAAATACCACAAACATTACGTCCACATATCGTCTGGTTTGGAGAAATACCATTAGAAATGGAACGTATTTATACTGCGCTTTCTGAATGCAATTATTTTATTGCGATTGGCACATCAGGTAATGTCTATCCAGCCGCCAGCTTTGTTAATGAAGCAAAACATCATGGCGCACATACTGTTGAGCTCAACTTAGAACCAAGTCAAGTGCGGTCGAATTTTGACGAATTTCACTACGGTAAAGCGAGCGAAGTTGTTCCTCTATATATCAATCAGTTCTTATAATTCGTCCATAAAAAAATCCCAAGTATCAAACTTGGGATTATCTTTAATTTATTTAAATTAGATATTCTGATTAATAAAATTCGCTAACTGATTTTTTGGTAATGCACCGACTTGTGTTGCTACGGCTTTACCATCTTTAAATAACACTAACGTTGGGATACTACGAACACCTAATTGCGCTGGTGTTTCTTGGTTTTCATCAATATTAATTTTCACGACTTTTACTTTACCCGAAAATTCCGCTGCAATTTCATCTAAGATTGGTGAAATCATACGACAAGGACCACACCAAGGAGCCCAAAAATCTAATAATACAGGTACATCTGAATTAACTACGTCAGCTGCAAATGTTGCATCAGTTGAATGTAATACTTCCATTATTTCTTCCTTTTCTGTTAACAATGCTTTCTATAATAAGAACGCTTTTCATAATTTCAAGTGCATTGATAATATCACAAGCATTATGCAAATCAATCCGTTTGCAATGAAAACTCAGTTTAATTGTGCAAAGGCTTGTAGTAAATCCGCTTTAATATCTTCAACATCTTCTAAGCCAACTGAGAAACGTAATAAACAATTACAAATACCTCTAGCAATCCGTTCTTGTTCTGGAATATCCATGTGAGTTTGAGTCGCAGGATACGTAATAAAACTTTCTGTTCCGCCTAGGCTTTCTGCAAATGTGATCAATTTAATAGATTTCAAAAAGGGATTAATCCAATTTTCATCTTGTAAACGAAAAGACAGCATTCCACCTTTATTTGGATATAATACATCTTTTACTTGTGGTTGTTTTCTTAAAAACTCAGCTAATAATTTTGCATTATTTTGATGACGTTCCATACGTAACGCTAAGGTTTTCATCCCTCGAATCGTTAACCATGAATCAAATGGAGATAACACTGCACCAGCCCCGTTTTGCACATAGAATAAACGTTCACATAACTCTACGCCTTTTGCTACAATAAGCCCAACTAACGTATCATTATGGCCTGCAAGGTATTTAGTTGCGCTATGAATCACAATATCTGCACCATGTTCAATGGGTCTAAATAAAACTGGCGTTAAAAATGTATTATCGACAATTAGTAATAAATGATATTTTTGGGCAATTTTAGCAATTTCAGCCACATCGCATTCTTCCATTAACGGGTTAGACGGCGTTTCTACAAAAATTGCTTTGGTCTTTTCCGTAATAGCCGCTTCAATTGCCGTCACATCTGCGGTATTAACATAAATAGGCTTCACACCATGCATATTTTTATACGCAAAATCCAATAAACGATAAGTACCACCATAAACGTCACTTGATACAATCCACTCATCAGGCGCTGCAAATAGTGACATAATTAATTGAATTGCAGCCATACCTGAAGCACAGGCAAAACCACGTTCCCCTCCCTCAAGTTTAGCAATGGTTTCTTCTAACACTGTACGTGTTGGATTTTTTGTCCGCGTATAATCATAACCCGTGCTTTCGCCAATCCCATGATGCCCATAAGCTGTAGACAAAAAGATAGGTGTTGATACTGCACCAGTTCGCTTATCTGTTCGATTACCTGCTTGAGCAAGCAAGGTATCAATAGAATGTTGTTGTGTCATAAATTCTCTACCCCTGTATTAATAAGAAATCATCATAACGAATTAGACATCTAGATGGCTAGATACATATTATGACACAAAGGCAAAAAACAAAAAAGTAAATTCTTCAATCTTAAAGAAAAGATACAACTTGTTTAAAATCAAACAAAAAATTGATTATTTCTGCACAAAAACAACTAATCTGCATTTTTTTTCAGCAATTAATCAATTTTTTTAAAAACAATCGTTGACAGATTTTTAGAAATCAGTAGAATGCACCGCACTAACAGCGAATGCGGGAATAGCTCAGTTGGTAGAGCACAACCTTGCCAAGGTTGGGGTCGCGAGTTCGAGCCTCGTTTCCCGCTCCAAACTAACGGCGTGTTAGCAAAGCGGTTATGCACTGGATTGCAAATCCATGTAGCTCGGTTCGACTCCGGGACACGCCTCCATAACCTAAAACGTAGTTAGTTATCGCAACATATCTAAATTGTGCGCCCGAGTGGTGAAATCGGTAGACACAAGGGATTTAAAATCCCTCGCTTTTCGAAGCGTGCCAGTTCAAGTCTGGCTTCGGGCACCATTTAAAACATCAATAAAATCAATACTCTAGTCGCACAATGCGGCTTTTTTTTATGCCTGCAATTTTCCTTTCTTTTTCTCATAAATTTTAATAAGTGGCTGTTCGGTGGCTGTTTTCTGTGTTCTTAGTAGCTGCATTTTTTTGATAGTTATTTTAACTAGGTGGCTGTATTGCCACTTTTTTTAAAAAAAGCGACCCGAAGATCGCTTTTAAATTTATTTACAATAGTAACTTAATTATTCAATTAAAGTATCATCATTCCACAATTCTTCTAGATACTCTAAAAATTTCTTTTTGTCATCACTACTAAAACCCGTAATTTCATATCCAGTTGAACTAGAAAGCCGTATGCTGACAAAAACATTATTAAACTTTTCTGCGATTCTGTTCGGCAAACGTTCAGATAGTTTACTAATCATTTCTAATTGTTGCTGTTCTAATTTTTTATTAGTTTCTTTCTTGAAACGAATATCTAGTTTTTTCATGCTCTACCCTTTGTTTTACTGTAAATTTAACCAGTATTTTATATAAAAACATAATACTGTCAATATATACAGTAACATTGGCAACATTCTCACGTAAAATCTATTTTTTTCTTTTATTTTCAATATGTTGAAATATTTATAATAATTTCCACGATCTTTTTTAACTGTAATTAGCTGTAATTAGCTGAAATTTTACAGTTAAGATCTTTTTTATAGATCCTTTTACCGTGCGGCTTCATTACACTTTTTATTTAAAAATTAGCTGAAAAAATCAAAATTTTTTTCAAAAATTCGGCGGGGGAGGAAGTGGATTTTCCGTGCCGTTGCTGTTGCCGTGAAAGAATTACGTGACTTTCCGCGCGTTGTAGCGTATATAGCTAACTTATTGTTATTAAAGGCATAAAATATTGCACATAAAAGAAAAGCCACACTTTAACATGGCTTTTTACTGTTTGTGGTAAAATGTTTTTACTCTAACTTATTGTTATTAAAGGCGTAAAATATCGCACATAAAAGAAAAGCCACACTTTAACGTAGCTTTTTACTGCTTGTGGTAAAATATTTTTACTCAATAATTGGGCTTAACTTCGCTTTCTCTGCGTCTGCCCTGCCTTTTTGTTGTGAGAATTTCCCGCGTTGATCGGGTGGTGGGGATCCGTTGTGTGTATGACCGCTTGCCGTGTCTGCGATATCTGCAACAATCTGAATTAATTCTTCTAATATTCTGAAAATATTCTGCCCACTTGTCCCCATAAAGCTAAGTGGCGCGGCAAACTTGTTTTTAGTATCTGATACGCGCAAAGCGACGCCCGCGATCCGTTCTTGCAACGTTCCGCCAACGCCCACGCTTTTATTACTTGCTGTGGTTTCGTCATTATTTCCGACAACGCCCACGCTTTTATTACCGCCGATCATTTCGTCCGCGTCTGCGTCAATTGTCTTTTCAGACGTGCCGATCGCCTTCGTTTCTTTATCGCACTCAATTACGCGCGTGAATGATTTATCTTTGATTTGCTGATCAGTTTCTCGCGTTTTGTTGCCCGCCGCGTCTGTGCGCTCGTAAACTTCGGGGCGCTGTTGTTTTAACTGTTCCCCAACTTCAACACTTGGGATCGTCTTGTCTTGCGCCAACATCGTACGCACAAAGGGTTTATCAGAACGCCCGTACGCGAACCCAACTTCTACCACCGTGCCAACTTCGGGAAACGCAAAATCGCCACCTTGTGAACCTGTACTGCTCACTGGCAACGGCACAGCGGGATAGACCGGCACAGTCTGATCAACTTCGCCGTGCTCGTCCAATAATTGTAATTCTACGGCATATTTCGGGCGAAACGGATCAGAAATATCACCCGCGCCCGACGGATCTGCAACCCCGACAACTTTCGCATAGCGGGGCAAATGATAACCGCCAGCCAATTCGGGAAATGTTTTTTCAATTTGTCGTCGTTCTGGGCTTTTCTGCACCGGCTTGCCGTCTTTGTCTAAACTTTCCCACGTCAATACATAATCATCGCCTTTTAACTGGACTGTTTTAATTTTATTGCCATTAATCAGCGCACCGGGGCGAATTGCGGCAGCGATCGGGATCGTCATATCATTGCTGCCACTTGATAGCGTTACACTATCATCTATGCGCACATCTCGCCCGTGCCAGCGTGAATCATCATGCGCTCCCACAAACAACGAACCGTCAGCCGCCTGTTGCCACATGTAATTTTTAATCTGATATTGTCGCCCGATATTATTTAAAAGCTGATAGCCGCTACCGGTATGCGTAAAAAGCGGGATCGGCGTGTCGGCATAATCAGCCGTTGGCACTTTAACAGTGATTCCTGTTGCATTCGTTATCCAAGCGCACAGATCGCGCAATGTGATGTGACGGTGCGAACAGTTGAGAGGTCTTTCAAAAATCGCCACTTTCTCACGCACGAATAGCTTTTTATAGCCATTCTCTGCTAATTGCTCACGCTCGACGAATCCGTCAAACCATTTATAGAAATTGTCATACTCACCGACGAAGATCACCACACTTTTACCCTCGCACGGCTTATCTGTACGAACAGTGACGAACCCGCGCCCTGTATTATTCAACTCTAAAATCAAGTCTTCTTGTGCTAATTCTAATTCTTCACCATCTATCCTCACAGTTTTAATTATTTTCATCCCAAACCACCCAAAATATCATCAATTTTTTTAGATATTGAATTATCATCTTCTTGCTGTTTTTCTGCCGCTGTCGCTCCATCATCTTTTTTCTGCTGTTCTGCTACTGGAGCTTTCTCACTCTGCGTTTTTACCGTCGGTTTCGGCTTGCGCTGTTCTTTTTTCTCTGCGATTGAGTTCACCTCGCGCAAAGTAAACGATACAGACCACGCCAAACGCCCACCTATTTCTGTTGCGTTCACTGCTCCAGTAAATTGCACTTCACGCATATTAATCGCTTCGGCAATTAAGCATGAAACGCGATACTTGACTTGCTCGCCTTTCTCATTCTCTGCCTCGGCTAAATTAAAAAGGTTAGTGAGCCATTCTTTACGATCATATGGAATTACGCCGATCACGTTTAATTCCTTCGCTTTCACGCCCTTATCTGTTTTTTTCGTTGAGCTTTTTTGCCCGCTCATATCTTTATCATCTCGCTTTACGCTCGCATTGATATTAATATCGTGCAAATAAACTGGCTTACCATCTAGTGCTAACTGTACGCTCGGATTGCGTTTAACTGTTGTCATTTAACATTCCTTTAATTGTTGATAGCTCCTCGCCAATAAACATCACACAAGCCGTGAATACGTTGCTGGCGGGCGGAATATTTAATTTTATTTGCGCGTCGACTGATTCCAAAAAGTCCGACACACTGAACGCGTCAACTAAAACGCTTGTTTCTAACATTTGCACAACGCGCTGCGCGTTCTGCTGCTCTTTCTCACGTTTAGCAGCTAAAAGTGCTGTTAATTTTGCTTGCGGGTCGCCCGAGCTTGTCGCTTTTGCTGCACTCATTGCGTTGCGTAAAATTGACTGCATTTCACGATTCGCCCCCGGCGTAATATCTGCTGATTTAGCGAAAGCAGGGCTTTGAATCGTCGGCGTCTTAATCATCTTCGTTTCTTGCAATGACTTACTTGCTTTCGCATAGTCTAATGCTTGTTTAAAAGTCGGTTCAGGCATTAAAACGCGCACTTGTTCAAGTCTGCTGATAAAGTCTTGAATATCATTGCTAGTTATCATCACCGCAATCACATCCTGCTGCCCTCGAGGGCGATTTGGATCAGCATAATCAACTAACTTCGCAGAAAGTGCTTTCACTGCATTTTCAGGCGATAGATACATATTTGATTTTTCTTTAATTCCATGTGACCAGTTATGCACCCCGATTTTGACCCCTTGCGCTGATAGCGAAAAGGGGGAAATAATCCCCCTTTGTGCTTGCTCAAGTGTGTTTTTTGCCTGTGGGGATAGTTTTAATTGTTTTTTTTTCCACATAAAACACCTTTATAATTTATTTAATAGTTTGAAATGCTTTTGGATATTGCTTTCTGTTTAACTCTGATTCATAAGCAGTCTTACAATGAGCTTTTTCAAAGAAAAAAATAGCTTCAATCACGCGATAAATTATTTTCCAACGTTTACGTGGTTTACTTTGTAAAATAGCCCCGCGATAAGCCCGACTTGATAATGTTTCATCAGCGCCGCCACCTAAAAATGCATTTATAAACTGATCTAAAGCAATAACCACGTTATAAATCCATAATTTTAATTTTCTAGCGTGAATTTCCATTCTGCTACCTCCATTTTAATATTTTCTAATTCTTCTAAATTTTGAGCTGCTAGAATTCTATCTTCAAACTTCTGACGTTGCCCGATAATCACGCCGATCGCTACTGCAAATTGATTTGATTTCTCAATCACTTTTTGCACTAAGAGATCAAACGGCACGCCGCGCGCCTGCGCGATCATTTTAAGCATAGGAGTATCTGCAGTTTTATCTTCTTGATAAGCTAACGCTTCTTTCTCTTGTCTGTAAAAACTGTCAATTTCAGTTTGCGGATAACCCACAAGTAAATTACTTTTAATGTTATCAGCACGTTCTGCAATTATATCTATCAATTTTGCTTTAACTTCCTGTAATCTTGCTTGCTTTTTAAGCTTATCTTCTATCCATTTTTTACCGTTCCATTTGTGTAATTCATCTGGGCATTTATCAATTAAAATATATTCATTTTTAAAATAGATAAGCTGCTTATTATCAAGCTCTAACTCATTTTCTATATCGATTTCTACAAAATCTTGCAAATTTTGTGGTATTGGAAAAATCTGATAATTACTCAAATTCTCTCTTAAAAAATAAACTTTCATACTTACTCCTATGCGGCTGTGGCTGTGGCTGTGGCTGTGATTTTTTTCAAATACATACTAGATATGTCAATAATTTTAATCTGTGTTGCACTCACAAGCTCAATTTGACAGTTTTTCCAACCTCCGACATAAAAGGCGGCATGAAAATATTTACGACCGGAAGTCTTAGCAAGATCTTTATCGACAAATACCGAGACAGTATATGTATCGACATTTTGTTGTAATGAATGAGCTTGAGACCATTGAAAATAAAAAATAAGCGTCTTATTTAAAATAGATTCGGATAACTCGATGATGTTTGTTGAGTGTTGCGTTACATTGCCTATCCAAACAACTTTACTCTCATTATTAAACGCCTTATCTTTAAGCTCTTGTATTTTTAAAGCTGTCTGCTCTTTATTTTGATTGAAAGCCTCTTCGAGTTGTTGAGTTTTAGCGTTGACTTGCTGAATATCACGCGCAAGATTACCAGCGTTTAACGCTCCCGTGTTCTCAACAACTCCGTATGCTTTAATCCAAAAAACGACATCATCAAATGTATTTACAGCTTTAATGCATAATTTCATTACAATATTTTTAGGGCGATTTTCATCAGCTGTTGGGACAACTCTTGAAATATCAAATCCAACTAAAGGGTTATTACTGTTCCAATCTGCGTTTAAACCAAAATGCCTTTCTTCATTAATCAGATAAAAAGGTCCATCCAACATGCCTTTTAAGCCACTTGAAATTGAGTTGTCTAAAGGACCAAATCTACCAGTAATATTTCTAATAGCGTCACTTTGCGTTTGCCCAACGCTTAATCCATTTCCTGTATTACGAATAAACCTATCTTCAACATACGGGACTTGAGAAATAGATCCATATTTTTTAACTAAATGCTTGTAAAGCTCTGGATAATCACGCTGCGTAACCTTTGAGCGAATACTATCAAACGCAATCCAACAGTCTGGGATTTCATCTACTGCAAAAAAAGCAGTCATTCCGACATCAGATCGCTGTAAATTCGGCGTTTTATTTTTATTACCAAGTGCTCTATAAAGATCTGGGTACGTTAATTCAGAGAAAGTCGCACCTGTAGCTTTTAAATAGCCAAAAACATTCTCAATTTCTTTTGAAAAAGCTACAACTGCACCCACTGGCAGCCCCTTTTTCTCTGCCTCTACTGCGCGATCATACGCAATTTTTACAGCTTTACTTGTGCCGATTGTGTCTTCGCTGTTGCTGTTAACTGCTGATGATTTTTTGCTATTCGGAATGTAGTTATTTAGATTTCGTGTGATTGCATCAATAAACCCTTTTAACGTCTTGACCGCTTTTGGGGTTGCTGCCATTTCTTCGCTGTTGCTGTCGTTGCCTGAATACAACTTCACAAGCCCTTTTTTAATAAGACTTGCAAGCGGCAATCTGTGCGTATGTCCCGTTTTGTCTCGCGTGCTTGTTGTTGTGTCGTCTAAGTCTTTCGGTGTAATACCGAACCACGGCGATAATAAACGGCGATCAGTGACTGCGCCCGCGCTGTCAATATCTGCGATAATTTGCACATAATGCTGTCTGTTCGCTGTGTCTAAATAGTCGCTTTTCGATTGTTTTAAAAATTTAATTTCTGTTTCGTATGCGCCAGTTACTGTGCAATGATGAACCACGTCAACATAGATCGAACAGGGTAGCGACGCCGCCTGAATTGTCTGCGCTTGTTTAATCTCTGCGCGAACGCCCTCAATATACGCGTGACCCGCTTCAATCGTGTAATTACTACCCGCGCCACGCTTGACTAAAAAAGCGTCATCAAAAAACACCGCGCGCCCGTAAAGATCGCGATTTGTTAAACGGATTTTTTCATCAATGCCGTGCAAACGCACTGTAAAATCGATCTGCCAAGTGTCCGCGCTCACGTTGATTTGTGTGAGCTTTTTAGCGCCGGCAAACTCTAATAAAACGTTACGCGTTAAACTATTACCTTGCACATTGTTTTTGTTGCGCGTCTTCTTAATTGTGTCCGCTTGTACTGCTGCCGCTAACTTGTTCGTGCGTTTATTAATTAATCCAATCCAGTTGAAATCGAAATCACCGATTTCTGTACCAAGCGTGACCGAATAAACCACTGAATTTTCATTAATCACGCCTGCTTTGCTCACCGCTTGACGATGTTTAATAAGGCTTTCGCCAGGGATTGTTAAATGCTGCGTTAAATTATCTGCGGTTAGATTCGGAATCATCGCGAAAATAAATTCGTCATATTGAATAACGCCGCCGTTTACTGTTTTTTCTGCGATCTCGCGCTCAAAATCTTGTGTGACTAAAGTCGCCATCTTTTCACCTTTTTTATTAATTTATTTTTATATAGTGACATTCATAATTGTGATCAAACTCGCCGTGCTTGATTGTTACCTCTGTTTTTGAAATCACCTCAAACGTGTAGCGGCGGCAAGTGCGCCCGTATTTCCGAATAATTAAATTTAAAAGCTCGTGATTTTTCGCTAGTTGAGAATCACTTAAATGAATTTTGATCACGTCCCAGCTTTCAACATCGAAACGCTCTATGATTTCGACATATCCAATCCCTAGTCGCTCGAAAATTCGAATAAATCCAGCTTTACTGCCTGCGTCTTTCGCGTTTAAAAACGCATATTTCACGCGCTTTCTAAATAATTCGATTGGCTCACCGTCGAACCGCTCAACGTCGCGCTGATACGCGATTAAATTAAGTATTTTCTCGCCGCACGTTTCTTCATCTAAAATATTAAAAGGGAATTTCACCGAACTTAACACATACGCCCACCATTTTTCAAAAAGTAGCGCGATTTTCTGCAGTTCCCCTTTATCCATCCAAAACGGTAATTTTATTTTTATCATTTTGCCACCGTTACCGATAAAGACTGAATACGTGGGATCATTAGCTCGCTTTTAATATCTTGTTGACCCCAAACAAGCGAATCAATTTCACTGTGTTTGGCGTGAATTTCTTCACCCAATTTTGACCAAGAAAAGCGCGAAAATGGATAAGTTTTCGTGACTTGATAATTGCGATTCTCACGAAACGCGCAACGGATCATATTCTCGACATCTTGTTTTATTTCGCCTTTTCTCACCTCACCGATCGCAATGCGCGGATCAAAATAAATCGCGCATGTGATATTGTGCTGCGTTTCGGGCATTGCATAGCAAATTAAATCGTCACCGTGCCCGTGATTGCCTTCTGTCTGAATGTAATTGTTCACAACGTCAATAAACGGCTGGCTTGTCACGCCAGTATCTAGCAATAAATATGCGTTAGCCGTTCCAGCGCCGCGTGGGGCGTCGTGTTTAAAATAAATGCGATCAACGGATAAACCCGCTACTTTTGCAATCATCCCACGATAAACACTATCGATATGGTGCTGTCCTACGCTTGCGAACTGCGTGCGATAACGCTCGCGCAATTCGTCGTTTGTTTCTCTATCTGCTCCTGGTTGCGTCAACCAATCATCTAAATTCTCGACTTTCACCACGCCCGGGATATTTTCTGACAAAATGCGGTAATAGCCCGTCGCAAGGTTGTAAGCTGTCCCCGTGTGTTCTGCAATGACCGGCACGGGCGCGGTTAACGTACCGCGTGGGATAACCGTGTTTTCAGTCACAATTAATTTAAAAATCACGTCATTAATGCGCTCTGTTTGCACGACTGTTCCCGCTTTAATTGTTAAATCTGTCAAGTCGCTTTCTTTTGTGAAATGCACAACGCCGCGCGCTTTTGTTGCGTCTTTAAAATCAAGACCAACTTGCCAAGCTTGAATTTGCAACCATTTATCACGCGCTGTTTTAACGAATAAATTTGGCAAAATCTCAACAATCAAGTGATCAGTAAGCCACTTCACCGGCTTGACCGCGATCGCAGTAATTAAGCGCCAAAATGGCGACATTCTCGACGTATTGGTAATTAAACCCGCCTCGGCTGTGATTTTTTCAAACTCTTTCCGGATCTGCGTTTCTTCTGTCGGCAAGCCGTTTTCTTCTAACATCTGTTTAAAATCAGTCATTTAATACGATCCCCAAATTCTCAATCTTCCCAAATTCGTAAGTTTTCGCCGTCAAGCGCAAGCGCCCTTGATCTTCTTCGTCAATAAAAATCGTTCCCGGTACTAATCGCTGATCTTCTTCAACAATTAAAATCATCTGCAGAATAATATCGCGGCGTAAAATTCGGCTACGTTCAGCAATTAAAAGCGTAGCAAGCCCGCTTTCAATTAGCGCGTGTTTAATATCTTGCGCAATAGAAACGCGGTTATCACAAATAATGGGTTGATTACCGCTATCTAGCGTTATATCTTCACTTGTTATCAATAAATCAAAATAGAGTTTTTTAGTCATCCATTATCCAGCCTGCAGTTGTTCTCTATCCCTCGCCCATTGTTCAAATGCACTTGGATTGTCTGTTTGAATTGTTAAACTTTGAATATTCACTGATTTATTAATATTCTGATTTGTTGTTAAATTTTTACTCACTGAACTACCTGCAATCTGTGTACGTTGAGGTTGTGTGTTTGCACCAAGTGCAAAGACTTGCCCCCCCGACTGTTGCGGATTGCCTGTAGCACTAATTGTTTGACTTGCTATTTGCGTAGCAAGTGTTGCTGTTTGTGTAAAATCTGTAACTGCTGGCTTATCATCGATTGTAGCTATTAAAGGTATTTCAATGCCGATTACCCCACTAAGTTTATTCGCTTGTGTAATTAACCAGTTGAGTGTATTAATAAACATATTTTTAATACCTTTAAAAATACTTGAGAAAATATTTTTTACACCGTCACTTAATGCCCCAAAAATTTGCTTCGGATCACTTTCTTCCCAGCCCTTAACAACACCTTGCCACATAATAGAAATTTCTTTTGCTACTTCATCAAACACTTTTGCAACTATTGCGATATTTTTTGCTATTAACTCAACGACTTTTACAACGCTATCAAGCGCATTTCCAACAATATACCCGACTGCTTCACCAACACTTGCAAATGTATCCATAGAATCAGTAGCACCGCCAAATAAACCAAATGCTAAAGCAATTGTTTGCCCGATTTGTTTTAAACTGTCCCAAATTTTACTGAATGCTTTAAAAAGTGGCTCGAACGAAACCCCAACAGACTTAAAACCTTTAATAAATCCGCTAATAAATGACATAAATTGATTTCTAAATTTATAAATCACAATGCCAATACCAATAATTAACGCGATTACCGCCCCAATGGGGCTAAATAGAACACTAAAAGCGACACCGATCGCAGAGATAACTCCGCTCATTAGTGTTAATGCAGCAGTCAACCCCGTAAATCCGATTAGTGCACCAACGATATAACCAATCCATCTCGCAATATTTTTATAAGTTGAAAGCCATTTCACAAAATTAGTTCCAAGATCCGCGATTTTATTCGCGATCGGCTCAATCACTCGCAACACTTCTGTGCCGATTGCTGTTTTGATATTATTCAACGTTTGCGAAAAACGCGCCCATGGATCAGTCATTGCTTGTGCCATTTTCTGTAAACCATCTACACCTTTCACATTAGACAGCTCTTGAATAGAACCTTTTAAGTTATTGACTTTTGGCAATAAAAGCTTAATCAGCGCTACCGCCTCGTCACTACCGAATGCTTTTTTAAGTGCGTCCGCTTCTGCTACGTCGAGCGTTTCGCCGTATTTACCTTTGATCTTGTTTAATATGCTAACCATATCTAGCATATTACCGTTGCTGTCTGTAAATTGTAGATTGAGCGCCTTTTGTGCTTTTCCGACTCCCGCAAGGAACGCTTTATATTTTGTCCCCGCCTCACTACCACCCATTGTTGCCTGTAATGAACCGAGTACCGCGAATTGCTCCGCGATATCAATGCGCGCTGATTTCGCGGCGGCTCCCACAGATGTAAATGCAGATGACATACCATCACCTGATGTTTTAAACATTTTCACAGCAAGGGCTGTTTTTCCTGCAATTTCGTTTACCCAATTCGCATTACCCAGTGCCTTTGCGTCTTCTTCGAAAATACCGTACATCGTCCCCATATAGCTTGTGATTGTTGTCGCACTTGCTTTCGTTCCTTTCGCTAACAAGTTAGACGCTTTCGTGAATTCGGCTAATTCATCACCTTGTAAACCTGCAATTGCTGATTGAATATCGTAAGAAGAACGGACGAATTCTGTTGCGGATTCGCCGTATTGTGTTGAAAACTCTAGCGCTGTAGCTGTGAGTGTTTGAAGTGAAGATTCTGCGACATCTAAAGAGCGAACTTCGCCAATTGCGCGATTCATTTCAATTGCTGGCGATAAAGCGTTATGTAATGCAACGCCTGCAGCTGCGATTCCCGCTGCCCCTGCGCCGATTTTTATCATTGCTTCTTTACCGCGATTACCAATATCGTCAATAGATTTCATAACACCCTTTAGCGGAGCACTAATCTCATCGACCAAGCTAATCACATATTCTAAGCCCTGAACTGCCATAACTGCCCTTGTTTAAAAACATTTCGCGATCCCACTTGCGACTGCGTTCGCCATATTCTCAAAATATTGCTTGTTCAGCCAAAGCGCCCGCGCTAAATTCTGTTCCGTGTTGTCTGCGTGTGGTAAGTAGTGCATACGTAAAGCAACGGCTTGCGATAAGCCGTTGCGCTCTATTGCACTGACACGCGCATTTAGTTTTTTACTGTTACCTCAATTTTCGGCACTAAAACTTTATTGACCGCGCCGGCGACCTGAATCGCTAAGCCCGCCACATTAATCACTTGTAAAAAGTCGTCTTTTTGCGCCGGCTCAATGATTGCTAGTAAGTAATCTTTGATCGGCGTTACTTTGTTGCCTGAATCAATCTCATTGATCATCGTGTCGTATGCTGCGTTATCGCGATTAAATTTAAAATCAACGCCCGCCACGTTTACGATCACACTATCTTTCACGCCCGCGTTTAACTTTTCTAAAAGTGTCTGTGCTTGTGTTTTTTCCATTTTGTTTTACCTTTTTGTTTCTGCTTGGTTATTAAAATCGTTGATACATTCGTGCGCATTTTCGTATGCGATAACGCACATTTCCACGCGATTAAGCGCATTTTCTAACGCGTGCGCTAAATCGCCATTTGTCTTAATCTGCACGCTTTCCGCTCGGCATTCCGTTGTTTTCGGGCAAATGACCTTGACCGACGTCGCTTTGTCGCTCGTTGAACAAGCGACGCACATCATCAGGCACATTGCCAGCGCTCCAATTTTTAACGTCTTCACTTGTTAGCACCTCGTTTAACGCTTTCGCGCGTTGTTCCGCTTGCGCTGTTGCGTTTGTTAGTTTATGCGTTAAAACTTTGAGATTTCTCTCATAGTTTTTAATGCTTTTTTGTTGTTCTTTGTTCTTTTCGACTTGCGTTTTTAGTGTTTCCGCCGTCGTTTTGTACTCGCTTTTGTAATAGCTTGCACCAATAAAAAACACTGTACAAAAGAACAGTAAAACAAAAATTAAATAATCTTTTAAATTCATTTTAAACACAGTGCCTTTTCTTCTTGTCTGCGAATCGTCAAGCCGCGCACTTTGCGCCCGCCCGATCTGTCAAAGTCGGTGATTCTTTCGCACATTTCCGCAAATTGTTTTGCCTGTGCGCGCTTGTGAATTGTTGTTTGTAATCGCTTGCCCAAGCACGTGCTGTAATACGTTTTTAAATTCCTGCAACCAACATTTAGCCCAAGCGATACCATTGCGTCGAATTGCTTTTGTGTCATCTGCGCGCCGTTAAAATACTGATTTAAGCATTGTTCTACCGCTTTAATATCTTTCTTATAACGCGCCGCGATTTCTTCGTTTGTGTAGATTTTGCCGGCGATAATCTTCTCACCGCCCGCCGCTGTACTGCCGATCCCAACTGTCAAAACATCATTCGGGCATTTATACGCCCGCAAGCTGCACCCCTCAAATTTCGCAATAAGCGCAAGCCCTTCGGCGCTTGTGCGAATTTCCGGATCGGTGCTTTTCACGTTTGCAATAATCAGCGCGATTGCGCACGCAATGATTGCGCCTTTAGCCTTTCTCATTTCTGTATTTATCCCTCATTATTTCTAGCGCTTTCTCTGCGCGTTTATCTTCTTTGTATTTAAAATACCAATTTGTCAAAACAGTGAATAAACCAAACAAAATACCGAAAATTGCCCCAATATCACCCCAGCTTAACTGCCCGACAATGCCGGCAACGGTTGATCCAAAAATTGCATTATGTTCTGTATTTTTAAACATTACCGATCCCTCAAACTTTTAGCAAAACGCCCGCACTTTATTATTGTTGTTATTGGCGGGCGCTCGCTAAAAACTGCTGTTAGCCGATCAGATCGCGCGTGTCATCTTGTGAAAGATAAGGCACACCATTAATACGGATGAAATCTGGGCTTGTGACAAAATACTTAATTTTCTTTGTTGACTTCGCACCACCTTTTGGATCAATACTCAATACATCAGTAATCACCATTTTGCACCCGTATGCTTCTACCTTGTCACGTACGCCGCCTCGCTGTGCAAAGAAAGTAAAATCCGTTTCTGGCAAATCTCGATAACTTCCTGCCGCTGCCGCTGCGCCTGTTAATTTCTGAAAGTTCTTTGAATCAAGCTCAATCTCACCTTCTGCGCTTACATCACCCGAAACCCACCCATCTGGGATTCCGCGCGTTTGTGCGACGGCTGAATTGTCCGTGATACTCAATGAAATAGATTCTGCGTGAACTGGAAAGCCGAGCACGTAGAAATCGAAGCTCATTCCGCTGATTCTTTCCATTTTTTTAATCTCCCAATGTTTCCAAATCTAAGAAAATATTCACCGTGATTTCTTTCGGGCAATCGTACGGGCGCACTTTAATATAGATCGTGACTTTGGTTTTACTGTGCCAAACAATCGTCACAGCGTCGTCTTTTGGCGGCATACATTCGCCCGGAAATTCTTTACCGTTTACCGTCGCTGATTTACTCATATCGCGCATTGGTTTTGCGAAATAGTTTTTGTGAAATTCAGTGCTAGACGCTGTCGAATTAAACGAACGATCTGCGATTTTCTGAATCGCTAACAAGCGAACGCGGCGCGCCACTTTGTCAACGACGCGAACGTTTTCAATCACTTGATAATCTCCACCCTCGACATCTAACGTGCGACCGTCCGCCCAGTAATAGCCGTCATAGTCGGGATACCACATAGGCACTGAATAGCGAGCTAGCTCAAGCGTTTTTAAGTGCGACAAGTCAAGTAAAATGCCTTCCTTGTCTTTTGGTTTTTCTGCGCTACCTAAATCAATCAGTGCGCCTGTTAATACGCGCGCTGGACTGTCTGCCACGGTTACCGCACGATTCGCCAAACGTCCCGCAATTACGCCCACTTCGTTGCCGAAAAGCAATGGTACAAGCATTACGTGATCTGCGACGACTGTTTGCTGCAGCGTTGTTAATTTCTGTACATACTGCGCCCACGTCTCACCGTCGCTGCTATCTGGATTCGCGCCCGCAATGGCTTGAATGAAAAACGTTCTGCGCCCAAGTTTCGTTAATAACTCAATGTATAATTCTTGCAATTTATTAATTGCTGCTTTATCGACGCCCGTCGCGTGTGTATTCACTGCATATTCAAATGACGCGACTTCATTCGCTTTTTTCACTGCGTCGCTGAAATCGTAGCTATCTTGCGGCACTAGCATTACGTGCGCGATCCAGTTTTGACCGGCATTTAACATTGCCGCGCGTACTTGCTTTTTAATTTCATCAGCGCCCACGCCAAAGACTTTGTCAAAATCACTATCAGGGGTCACGCTCGTGAGTTTCGTTTCTCGCTGCGTTGTGACCCCGACAAATAGCGCGTGTCGTTCGATTTCTTTCACTTCACCGCTCAATAGATTAAGCGTGTTAATCTTTACACTCGGGAACATTTCTTGATCCTCTTATTGTTATTTATCAATGCCAGACATCTTGAGAATAAATTCTCTTAAAATCTCGGCGTTTTCTTTTTCCCGTTCATCTAAAAACGGGCGCTTTTCAGTCGGAATAATCCATTCTGTTAACCTTTTACCTTTTCCTTTTCCGTCTTTCTCTTGAAAGTAGCGGATAAGCAAGCTTGCTTTTGCGCGTGATAGCGTCGCGACAATCTCGCGGGCGCTCGGTCTGCGGTAGCGTTTTTTCCCGCTTTTCGTCGTACCGTTCGGCACTGTGTAGCCAAGATCGCGCAACTTCTTCGCTTGTCGCATTGTTGCCGGATCTTTCGCTGTGCCTGCCGGCTCTTTTTTAAAGTCACGCTTTTCAAATTCGTGATCTAGCCCGCGTTGGTGTTCTTCTGCGATCTGCGCCGTGCGTTTCTGCTTATAGTGCAAGCGCGCCTTGTTCGCTGTCTGCGCTTGTGAATTTAAGAGTTTTGCAATACGTCGCAACATCTTCGCATTGCCATTTTTACGCGGCTTCCAGCCTGAACCGGTGGGCGTGCGTTGATTGCTTGCGCTTTTCACCGAACGTTTTTTCATTTCTTGCAACGTCCGAATTAAAATTTCTTTTTTCTTTTTCGGCGGAATGTTTAGAAGCTCTAAATCTTTTAAAAAATCGCGTAAATCGTTTGGATTTACGCCCATTTTTATTGCCGTATTCATAACATTATTGTTTCTTTTAATGCGTCATCATCGTGCTGCGTTTCTGCGCTGTCTTCGGATCGTTTCGGCTGCGGATAGACAAGATCAATACTGTTCACGATATTAATTTCGATTTCATCAAGTCGATATTTTTTCCCGTCAATTTCAAGATCGCCGCTTTCATCTTCGACGGCGGTTAAAGGCTCTTGAAAAGAGATTGTGAACGTGAGATCCGCTACGTCGTCATTGATAATCTCTAGCTCGAACGGCGTTTCATATTCATCTAATACGTCGCGCAAATAATCGTTTTCATTCAGCCAAATTTGAATATCAGCCATAATTTTTTGCGCTGAAATTTCCCGAAATGGGAACTCGTCAAAGAACAAAACTGCGTCATATTGAATATGCGCGATCTCAATTCCCGCGTCTGTCACGCGCTTGCCTTGATTGAGTAGTTTCCCGTTCTCGATCCACGCGTGAAAGTGCGCGTGATAGCGTGCTGGCAACTTCGTAAGCAAAAATTCGGTTAGTTGTTGATAAAGCATTTTTTTCATAGTAAATGCACCGATCCCCGCTTTTTGCCTTTTAACGTGCGGATTGCGCGCGTCGCCTCCGCTAACAAGCTCTTTTGTTCTTCCACGTAGTCGCGGTTCTGATGAATTTCACGCGACGATAGCGCGAAAAACTCGGGTAATAGATCCGCTTTTGCCCGCGCAAATACTGCTTTTTTGTACAGTGTCTGCGCGGGGTTTTCATTGTTCACTGTGCTTTGAGCAATCTCTCGCACGTTATTAATGCCACGCGCTTTATAGCGTTGCTCGACATCTTTTAAATCAAGCTCTAATTCTTGCATAGCAGTGATTAGTGCCGACTTTACTGTTTCAACCGGCATTTGTAGCGGAATATTTCTTTCTTTCTGAAATTCCGCAATATTAATATCCGCCCAAAATCCACTGTTTAAAATTACAGTGCTTTCTAGCTGTTGATTTCTGCCGTTGAACATTCTTTTACTTCTTCTTCGTTAAGTTGCCCGCGTCTAAGTTTTTTCACGACTTCTGAAAAATCAATTTCGACCGTTTCCAAACTTAAAGCGGGCAGTGGGGTAAGCTCATTCGGGGTAAATTTCCCCTCTTTTTCAAGTGCGCTAAGTCGCATATAGCAGCGCTCAATCATACTTTTAACGCCGCTTTTGTGATTAAGCTGAAACGCTCTAATACACAATTTAATTGCTAAGATCAGGCTGTCTGGGTCATCAATTCCCGACGCCTTTACTTCGCCGTTGTCATTTCTTAATAGCAGTGCGGCAGCCATTTTTAGCCACTTTGATTTTACAATCTCGTGTAGTTGCCACTTCGTCGCCACATTTTCGAAAGTCTGCGTAAAATATGGCTCAACCGAACCGCCTGCACTCGCTGTTTTATTCGCCCAATTAAAGATTTGATCAGCGACAAAATTCGGTAAAGTTGAATCAAAGCGCGCTGGTAAACTTTGTTTTTGTTCGATTGCAATTTCAGATAGCTGCAAAGCTTTGTCGAAATCGCCAATATCAAACAAATAGATAATGCAATAAGTAAAATAATCATTCTGATAGACTGCATTTTTCTCTAAATATTCATCAACGAAGGGCAACCACTTCGGTAAAAAGCGGTTGCGCTTGTGTTCTGCTCTAAGCTCAAGCGTCGGGATTGCGCGAATTGCGTTGACATCATTTGCAAGCGCGATTTCTAGCACTGTGTAATCGTTGCCATGCTGTGCAACGACTTCACTTTGCAAAGTGCTGTCATCTGTCGCTTGTTGAATCTGTTGTAAAGCACGCATACGCGCTTGAAATTCACGAATCCCCATTTTTAACACTCAAACTTTTTTAGTTTTCACCTTCAAACTTCACTTTGCTATGATCGATCGCAGTCATTAAGCCAAGATCTTCGACAACATAGCCCTCTTGACGATAATAAGAGTTAATAATTCCCTTTTTATCTTCGTCATTACGTAAAGAACGACGCACCGATTTTGTTTGAGTGTAAACGCTCAAATTTCTAAGCGTTGTCACACAAGCGCCACGCGCGGGGAAGTTCGGCGGGGTAATCGCATTCATACCGCCAAAACTACCTAGCAAGTTATGTGAGCCAAGTGCAGCTTTCTCACTCGGTGTTAAGCCGTGCTTTTTATTAATGAGTTTCGTTTCTTTACTCACCAAATCAGCACCAACGAGAAACACTAAATCGTTGCGGTCACGGTGGCGTTGATGTAACCCAAGTTTTAAATCTGACGCCAGATCGTCAAGACTGTCATAGTCTGCCCCTGTGCCAAAAATGCGAATTTTTCCACTTTGTGTGCCTTCTGTCATAAAGTTTTCTGATTTCTGCTCTTTTAATAGCGTCAACCAACCTTTATTCACATCAGAGAGATCGGATTTGGTTGTATTTTCTGCAACGCTTGTACCGTGCCAACCGATTTGACAAATATCAAGTGCGATTTGTGTTTGCACAAATTCCGCATATAATTCTTCTAACTTTTCATAATTACGTGCAAAAGAATCGAACATCTGCCACGGTACGATGATCCCTGAATCAGTTTCCGCAAGGTCATAACCAAATTGATCGTGATTTAGTTTCGCAATATAACGACCGTCTTTTTTACGCCCTGTAATACCTTTTTCAGTCGCACCAAGTAATTTTTTACCTTTGATATCTTCAACAAAAAACATATTGATTTTGCTTAAAAAATCTGATCTCTGTTGAATGTTTTCGCCCAACAATGCAGCCTGTGGTGCTTCCAAACTGAATGATTCGCCACGCAAAACACTTTCAACTGGGACGTTGTAATATGCAGCGACGGCTTTAACGAAAGAATAAAACTTGCTTTTATCCATTTTTTAAATTCCTTTCTTTA
The DNA here is from genome assembly GCF_042681465.1 of Pasteurella oralis. Taxonomy (NCBI): domain Bacteria; kingdom Pseudomonadati; phylum Pseudomonadota; class Gammaproteobacteria; order Pasteurellales; family Pasteurellaceae; genus Pasteurella; species Pasteurella oralis. The sequence goes on along the minus strand of NZ_JBHUFP010000010.1, from coordinate 23,750 downwards.
AAGTGAACTCTTGTGACGCTGGTGCGCCATTTGGCACTTGTGTCACTTCTTGCGTTAACGCTTGATTAAACTTATTGCCTAAATCTTCTACTTGTTGCATAAGCTTGTTGAATTGCTCTGCGGTCACGCCTGTTTCTGCCGGTTTTTCTTCCGCTTTTGGCTCTGCCGCTGGTTGTTCTGGTTGCTGTACATTAAAATGCTTGTCGATTTTCTCGCCCAAGCCTTGTACCGCGCCGATCAACTTGTTGAACTGTTCTTCGGTCATTTCGTTTTCCTCTTTTTTATTATTATTGTCGGGATTGATTGTGGGATTTTCTGCTGTTGCGACTTCTTCAGCGCTAAACAGTTTTTTCCCAAGATTAAAAAATTTATTTAAAAGACTTTCGCGCGTTTCATCTTCTGAAAACGTAACTTTTGAAAAGTCTAATTGCTCGCAATTGCCTACTTTTACGTTTTCATCTTTAATACGCTTTGAAAAATTTAGTTGCGTTGTGCCAAGACTTGCTGGCTGATCAGTAAACGCTAAACCGCTTAAATACGCTTTACCCGTATTCGCAAAGTTCGGCGTGATTTCAATACTTGTAAACAGTCCTTGCCCGTCTTTATTCATTTCGATCATTTCAAGTGACGGGGCAATGCGGGCATATAAACGCGTTTTTCCGTCGTCGCCGTCTTCTGCTTTCACTTCAACGACACGCCCGAAATTTCGCCAGCGAAAATGCTCCCACCAGATTACAGCTGTATATTTTGCTTGATCGTATGTTTCTGCCATTTCTTTAAGATCTTGCGCTGAAATATGGCGCCCATCGACTGTATTACCAGACGTCGCGACGCATACAAAATCTGTAATTAATTCGGTTTTATTTCCCATTTTTACACCTAAAATTTCATGTAATTGATGTTAGTTTTCCTGATTTTTTTTCAGAAATCATGTGATTAAATTCGGATATGTTCTGATATTACTCTACTATCATTAATAACCGTCCATAGCCTATTTTCTCTTACTTTTCTACCCCTGCTTTACTGTCAAAATAGCCCTAAAAACTATAAAAAAGAGCATAAATGACGGCACAACTTAGAATAAGAAAAACAAAACGTTATGACGATGAATTGATTTATTCGGCTAAATTTCTTTATTTGAAGAAGTGGACGCCGAATGAAATAGCGAAAGAACTTGGCTTAAATTCAGCGCGCCCGATCTACTATTGGGCGGAAAAATATAACTGGCGCAATCTGATTAATGAAAACGGCATTGAAGAATTGATCGCGCTACGAATTATCACTCTCACTGAACGTGAAAATAAAACAGATCAAGAAATTAAAGAACTTGAAGCACTGATCGATAAGGATATCGAATACAAAAAGCAACGCGCGAAAAAAGCGCAAAGCACAGCAAAAAGTGCGGTCACTTTTTCAGAAAGTTTCGGCGATTTCGCGGATTCAGGCGACGGCAGCGACAGCGATAATAAGAAGAAAAGCAAAAAGCGGGCTAAAAATGACATCTCGCATGTTACTGCAGAAATGGTACAGCCGTTCATTGATTCTTTATTCGATTATCAAAAGCATTGCCGTGCTAATAAACATCATTCAGTGCGCAATGTTCTTAAATCACGCCAAATTGGCGCGACTTATTATTTTGCGTTTGAAGCGTTGGAAGACGCGATATTTACTGGCGATAATCAAATATTTTTATCTGCTTCGAAACGACAAGCCGAAATTTTTAAAACGTACATCGTAAAAATGGCACGTGAATATTTCGATGTTGAATTAAAAGGTAGTCCTATTGTTTTAAGCAACGGCGCTGAATTGCACTTTTTAGCAACAAATGCAAACACATCGCAGGGTAATAGTGGTCATGTTTACGGCGACGAATATGCGTGGATTCGCGACTTTGAGCGATTTAACACTGTATCGTCGGCAATGGCGACGCACAAGCACTGGCGCGAAACGTATTTTTCTACGCCGTCATCGAAATTTCACCCTGCATATGCCTTCTGGTCGGGCGATATGTGGAAAGAAGGCGATCCTAGACGAAAAAATGTAGTTTTCCCAAGCTTTGATGAATTGCGCGACGGCGGGCGCGTATGCCCCGACGGCACATGGCGCTATGTCATCACAATTGAGGACGCGCTAAAAGGCGGGGCTGGCGTGCTTTTCGATATTGACGCACTCAAACAGAAATATAGCAAATACGCGTTCGCCCAGTTGTTTATGTGTGTTTGGGTCGATGACGCAGATTCAATTTTTAACATTAAAAAACTGCTTAAATGTTGTGTTGACGTTAACAAATGGAAAGATCACAACCCGAACGATGTGCGACCTTTTGGCGGGCGTGAAGTGTGGGGCGGGTATGACCCCGCACACAGTGGCGACGGGGCTAGCTTTGTGATTGTTGCACCGCCCGCGTTATTAAAAGAAAAATACAGAGTTCTAGCACGTTACCAGTGGAACGGGCTTTCTTATAAGTATCAAGCGGCGCAAATTAAGCAGCTCTTTGAAAAATACAATATGACGTACATAGGGATCGACGCGACAGGTGTCGGCTACGGCGTTTACGAACAAGTAAAAGAGTTTGCTGGGCGCAAAGCGGTGCCGCTTGTTTACAATCCTGAAAGCAAGACAGAAATGGTTTTAAAAGTCCATGATTTAGTCGAACACGAACAAATAGAATGGGACGAGAAAGAAAGCGACATTGTGCCGTCTTTCTTGATGATTCGACACACATCAACTAAAAGCGGCAACACAATGACTTTTACAGCAGAACGCACAGTAAAAACACAACATGCAGACGTTTTCTTTGCGATTGCGAATGCGGTAAACAATAAATCATTAACAGACAAGCCACGCCGTAAAATGCGTGGCTGGAGAATGTAAAAATGGCGAGAAATAAACAAAAATCACAACAAAAAGATGTAAAAAGCACGTCGATTATCTCAATGAACAGTGCAAATTATTCTTATTCTTCCGCGCCAGCCTTGGATTATGTGGGGCTTATGCACGATGATATTTATAATTGTTTTATGCCACCGATCAACCGCCACGCGCTCGCTAAGTTGCCGCACCAAAACGCGCAACACGGAGGGATCTTACATAGCCGCGCAAATATGGTTAGCGCGGGATATATGGGCGGGTCTTTGCTGTCAAAAATTGATATGCGCGCGCTATGTTTAAATCTGATTCAATTCGGCGACGTCGCACTGTTAAAAATTCGCAACGCATTCGGGCAAGTCGTGCGCTTGCACGTTCTGTCGTCTCTTTATATGCGTGTTTGCAAAGACGGCAATTATAAATATTTAATGAAAAAATCTCTCTATGATACAAAAGCAGAGATTTACGAATACAACACAAACGATATTATTTTTATTAAACTATATGACCCAATGCAGCAAATCTACGGCTCACCGGACTACGTAGGCGGTATTACATCTGCACTTTTAAACTCTGACGCAACGATATTCCGCCGCCGTTACTACTCAAACGGTGCGCATATGGGCTTTATTCTTTATTCGACTGACCCCGATATGACGGAAGAAATGGAAGACGAAATCGCGGAAAGAATCCGCGATTCTAAAGGCGTCGGCAACTTCCGATCAATGTTTGTGAATATCGCCGGCGGTCATCCCGACGGCTTGAAAGTCATTCCGATCGGCGATACGGGACAAAAAGACGAATTTGCGAATATTAAAAACATATCTGCGCAAGATGTATTAACTTCGCACCGATTTCCACCAGGTCTAAGCGGTATTATTCCTGTCAATACCGCTGGGCTTGGCGATCCTCTTAAAATCCGTGAAGCGTATCAAGCTGATGAAGTTTTGCCGTTGCAAGAGATAATCGCGGAAGCGATTAATTCTGATTATGAAATTAAAAACGCATTAAAAATCAAGTTTAAACAACCCGATAAAAAAGAATAATTTTTCGTTTTTTAGTCTGTATAAAATAACAGTACTTTGATAGAATAAGCTTAGTTTTTTTAATGGTTAAAGGATTATTAAATGGCTAGAACGCTTGATATTTACTGCAATGTTTGCAACTCTAAAGCAATTGTGACGCGCACTGATCGAATACACAGTAATTTTAATAAGCTATATTGTTCTTGCCGTAATCAAAAATGCCAACATAAGTTCGTTTTTAATTTAGAGTTTAGCCACTCCACTTCCTCATCTCTATTAACAAAAGATAAGCTGCTAGCGTTGACGCTAAGTCAACTCTCAAAAGAAGATAAAGAAAAAATTAAAAAATTATTAGATGAAGAAAATCGCTAAAATTTAGCGATTTTTTTTATGAAAACACTTGCTTTTTATTATATTGCACAATATAATAAAATCATCTAGCAAGGGGCTAGATACAGCAAACCCCACGCTGTGTAGAGTGGGGCTTAAAAAAGGAGCTAGGATATGTGGTTTCAGTTCATCATCCTAGTTATCTTGTTAGCGGTAAGCAAATCTGCTTATTAGTTATTAGATAACCCTGCGGGGGGAATGGCACTCCCCCCAACGGCTCCAATATTAATCAAAGTTATAATAAAAAGCAAGGGGTAAATTATGGCAAACGCAATGACTAAACATAGTAAAAATTTACGGGTAAAAACTGCTTCTAATTATAATAAAAAAGTTTTAGAAAATGGTACTGCGCGGCGAATTACAATGCAGCTTCCAACATCAGTTGCGAATAATTTTGATATTATTGCCACAGAATTAGGATTAAGCAGACCGGAATGTTTGAAAATACTTTGTGAATTATATTTAGAATTTAAATTAAATAAAGCCGCTAACATTACGTAGCGGCTTTTTTATCGTCTTTTTCTTTTTTCGGTTGCATGGGCGGTAAATCATACCCGCCTTTTTTATATATTGGTATATGTTTAAAAGGTTCATAAATCATAATAATTTCTTTTTCTCATTTTTAATTCTCTCGCCAATTTCTTTCATTTTTTGCATTGAAATGTAACTGGATTTTAGCGTTTCTAGTGGGTTTTCTGGTGCGAACAATACTAGCATTTGCCCTTTATTATTCTGATCTACAGCTTTTCTTGTTTGGTTATGTACGAATGGCACACGTTTATCTGTGATGTACACGATTTCTTTCGCATTTCGCACGCATAAATTAAACCACTTCGTAGAATTATCGACGTTTAGCAACATTACAACTGTTTTGCGATGTAGCGTTGCCATCTCAACAGCTCGCATAACGAATGGCAACGGATTAGAATACGGCGGATTGAACCAACAATATCGCCCTGACCACACAGTTTTTAACGTGTCTTGCTCTTGGTTAATATATTTTTTAACTTTCGTATTATGCGCACTTGCGCATACATCAAGATCAAACTTGACATCGAAATAATATTCAGCAAAGAAGAAAAGCCACCAGGGCGTAGCCCATAAGTCTTTATCGTTTTTGTTTGTTTTAGAAATATTCATTTTTAAATTTCCTTTTCTTCAATAAAATTCAATAACTCACCTCTTTATTTTCTTTCCACTTCTTTTTGATATTCTATCATTCTATCTATACCCTCCCTTACATTGCTTGAATAAACAAGATCTACTAGAATTGGATACTCACTCCCGTTACAATGAGATAATTCGAATCCTCCATTTTCTCCTGGCTTATCTTCAATAATCCTCACTCTATAACACTCAATAAAATCTAATCTTTCTCTATCTTTTATTAAAGAATTAAAAAACTCTTTTGTAATTTCTACTTTTTCCATAATTTACCCCTTGTTAGTTAAAAAAACTGGTATTTCTCGCAAGCGATCAATATGCGATTTGCTCAAGCTCTCGCGTTCGACGCGTTCTTTGAGCGGATCTGTGATCACAATCTCATTATTCACGACTTGAATTTTGTTGCGCTCGTTTAATAAAAGCGGTTTTCCGCTTAATAATTGTTCAATTTGTCGCCCGTGAAGCGGTAAACAGATCGGCGCGACTGCGTTTTTTATCTTTTGCTCAATAATTGACCGGTTACAGTTACTGACACAAGTCCAAGTTGCGCGTACCGCGCTTTCTTGTGTTTCGCTACGCGAAACAGTTTTTTTTGCGATAACCCACTTTTTCAGTCTTGTTAATACTTTTCTAAAGTTGATTTTGTTTTCTAACCCGTCAATTTTCTGACGAGTTTCGCCGTATTTATTTGGTTCGGTTTCGATGTAATTTAATTTAATCGGTTGATCTTTACGCATAGCCATTGCGCCACCCTGAACCTCTAAATACGAAGCAAAGCACGATACATCAGCACAAGCACGGGCTTTTTCTATAATTTCATCATCAGCTTGACCCGCGACTAAACGACGTAATTCGCGCCAAACACTGATCGACGCACCTCCATAGAATTGGAACTGTCGAATGCCCCATGTACTCGCCCACGCACGTACACGCTGTGCGTTTTCTTTTAAGGAAAGATTAGGCACTTCGTCTGACATTTCGCCATCTAGTGCGAAACCATTAATATTCTTCGAAATATACTTAGCGATGTAAGCAGTTGCACTTCCTTTTGCTTTATCGCACTCCTCTACTTCACAACGGTGTTTTAACGCGCCCCGTTCAGTGCCGTCTTGTTCAAGCGCTTTTTTCTTGAATAAACGAATCACTTCGGCTTTTTCTTCTGATTTTACATAAACCAATAAATGCCAATGAGGTGTAGCGTCATGATGAGGCTCTGCTACGCGCATTCCATAGAATTTAATTCCACGCTTCGCTAAAAGTGCTCGATATTGTCGCCATACTTTATTTAAATAAGCTTGTGTATCGCGCGGACTTGCACCCTGCCACTTTTTATTAAGATTTCCCGTGCTACGCGTTGCATGAAATGAAGACGGCGCTGTTAAAGTTAAAAACAACGCTTCGTGCTCTTCTCGCTCCGCCCATTCTTCTAAGCCTCGCAAACGGCACATCATTTCGTTGCGGCGATTATTGGGATTTGATGATGACTTTAAAAATGTTTGAAAAAGTTCAATCTGTTCCTCTGGATTATCAATATTAATTAAAGTCATTGAACGTAAATAATCAAGATTTGATTTTTGCTTACTTAACCAGCCGTTAAACCCATTAAATGAGATATAACTACTTGATTGTTTACGCACTTCACCACATGCAATAGATACATGCTCAATCATTCTCTTTTGTGTTCTGTTCAGAATCCTTAACCAATATTTTTCGCAGCTAATTTTTTGTAGTGCTATATCTATTTTTTCACCAGTCAAGCGGCTTTTTTTCATATCCCAAGAGGGGGCAGGGAATCCCATTTCATAACAAGCAAAACCACATTTTTCATATAGTTTTAGAAATGCGTCTTTAACACCTTTTGCGCCCAATTCTTCTGCTTTTGGCGCAAGATCATACATAAAATGTATTAATTCCTGCTCAAACGCACTCGCTATCATTTTTGCGATTTCTTCTAACTTCTGCTTTGTAATTAAATAAAACGGCAACTTTGATTTATTAATTTGGTTTTTCGTATACTGCTCAAAATTTGCGTCGATCTGTGCTGCGCTAGTGTTTCTATCTGGTGAAATGAGATCATTCTGCTTGTAGTAATCTTCATTTATGCGATCGATTATTTCTTGTGAAATCTTGATTTCTGGTTCTTTTTCATTAAAAGATTGCGCAATTTCACTTTCTAAATCCAACTTCCACTTGGGTAAATCACGACTAAATGCAAGTAAAAAAGAAACATTTATATGATAGTTTGACATTACTTTTTTTAAGCGATTTTCTAAAACATCACGCAAAAAAATATTAGCTGTACGGCGTTGAATATTGCCCAAGCGATACGCAATCGATCCATCATCTTTTACTGATCTATATGTTTTTAGATAAAGCTTGCGAAAATATTCACGCTGCCGCTGACGCGGTAGCTTTTCTATCATCTTCTCAACAAAGTCATAGCTTTCTGGTGCTGTATTAAATAGCTCAAGTTGTAATTCTGTTCTTGCTGATTTTGGCGGTATTAAAGATGCATTTTTATGAATAGCGTCGTAATGTGCTTTTTTCTCTAAAAACTGCTGATGACGACGCTCGTCAACTAAACGTGCGTTTTCTTCATAATTCCATTTAAATACAGCGGGCGCGCTATTGTTCGCCCCCGCTTGCAAATTATTAGAATTAATCATAAGAAAACCTTTAATTATGAAATGAATTAATGATAAGAGTTAAAATTTTTATTGTGTACGACCAACATTAATCGCTTCTTTAAGTTCTGCGCGCATTGCGTTGATTGTTTTTGCAATATCTTCAAGCGTTGCAACTTCTTCGTTTTGAAGCTCCAATCTGATTAAAGTATCAATTAGATAATCTGGTGATTTTGTAGCGCATGCTTTTACTCTCGCCCAAGTCCCGTTATCTTGTAATTTCAATTGATAAAGAATTAAAAAATCATCTGTTGCTTTTAATTGATAGTGATTTGATAGTTCTATGATGTGTTGCTCTGCCATTTTATTTACCCTGCACTTTTTTTCTTAATTCTTTCCAACTCAATGCTCCATCAGCAGTTTTAAATAATTCCCCACTGCTTAACATTAAGCTATGCCCAATCAATCTTTTATTAAAAATAAATGATTCAATCCCCCTTCCAGATAAATAAAACACTCTTTCCCCTTCAATAACCGTTATGGCATTTAAAGGTTTTGCGAGTTTTATATTCACAAAATCATCTTTTTCAGCATACATTCCAGCTATATCTAAACAATGTGGATGTATGGAGTAACGCCCTTGTTCATTCCAATTAAGATGTACATAAATACCATTAGTATCTATAAAAAAACCATGCAATCTTTGATATGTAGATTCTGTTTTCATCAATTCGAACTTAACAAACGCTTTACAACCATTTTTCAATCGAACTGGCTCGCCTGTTAATGCTTTTTCTTTATTAAATTTTTCCATTTTTTCACCTATTTAATTAATGAACTTGCTTTATTAAACGTGAAAAATCAGCCGCATTTTTATAATACTGACGGCACTTTTTAGCATTTTCTGCATGCATAATTCGTTGTGATTTTGTCTCTGCGCGTTTTGCTAACGTTAAATATGCGTCGTGCGAATCTTTAAAATAGAACATCAATTCATTTACTTTATTTATGTTTACTTTAATTTGCGTTTGCATACTGCACCTCTTTATCAATTTTTGAAAATTCGCTCATACTGATACCCTGCGGCAATCTATTCGCGATTTTTCTTATCTTTTTATAAGCACGCGCAATTTTAATTTGCCCGCTTTCTGTAAAATCTCTTAAATATTTTGGCTTCTTCGAAGTTCTTATTAAGTGTTCTTTTTCTATGCCCGCCAGTGCGAAAATAATTTCTTTTTCGTCTTGCGGCATTTTGTCAAAATGTCTTTCTACTCGATTTTCACTAAGTTTTAATTTGTGTCGAAAATCTTTTAAAACTCGTTCTCTTACTTGATCTACTTCACTCATAACTAGTACCCTCAACTATAGCGCTTTCAGCTATTTAACTGATTTAATTGCAAGCCCTTGTATTCTGCTGTATTCTTCTTTACATATTTTCTCAATATCATTTCTTAAATTTAGGTAATCCTGATATGACTGATCAGACATTAGAAAATCTTGAAGAATCACAAAAACATCTGCGCGAATTGACTTTGCGACTAGCATTTCTAGAAACATTAAATCGTTCTCTTGTTCGTGCGCTCGCTCGCACTTCTCCGCATTTTGTTGATTCGCTTGAAGTTGAGATTCTCGAGAAAGTGAGCGTAATTGCTGAAACAGATCCGCAAATCGCCCAGGCGATTGAGAGCTATTTTGTTGATCTGTTGAAGAATTGATAATAATGATTTGTTTATTCATAGTCTTACCCCTAAAACTTTTTGAAACTGACCGCACTTTTGTGCGGTTTTTTATTGTTGACTTGCAGCCTGCGCTGCCAGTGCAATTAAATTGATAAGTACTTTTTCTTTTGGCGACTTACGCGGTAATGTTGGTAATTTGCCTGCTTTTAACTGGTCGTTAATCGTCCCCATTGGTAGCCCTGTTCTTCTCTTATATTCGTCTTTCGTCACGAATGGCGCGTCCAACTGTATGTTTATACAAATTGCATTTTGTGCTGTCATACTGTATAACCTCATAATGAATATTAATGGATACTGGCGAATATCGCATTTGCAATATAATAATACTATATTTCATTTGCGATATTCAAGAGGATTTTTATTGCATTTGAGTTTTACGGTGTTTTATGAATGATTTAGTTGGCGGTAAGGAAGTAATAGAACGGATCAAAAAAGCCTATGGTTTTACAAAACAAATAGATCTTGCTAGACATTTATCTATTCCACAAAGTACCTTTGCTACATGGGGTTCACGTGGAATTTTCCCTGCTGAACTTGTTATACGTTGTGTTAAAGAAACTGGTGCTAGACTAGATTATGTAGCATGCGGAATAGAGCCAATTTTTGATGATTCTAGTGATATGAAATATTTTCATGCAATCAATTTAGAAAATGGGAAATTTTTCATACAAAAAGAAATTCCTTTTTTTATTAGCCAGTTGCCGAATTTAGATAGTCGTAAAGACTATGACAATCTTTTTGCAATTACTGAAAATAAATGCACTTATTTTGCTAATAAAGAATATGGCACTTTAATTGATGGTGAATATTTTATATCTGTTGAGAACTCACATCTAATTCGTTATTTAACAATTTTGCCAGCCAGCAAAGTACGCGTGGATGGCGGTAAATTCTCTTTTGAATGTGACGTTAATGATATTGAGATTGTAGGTAAGATTATTTTAAAAATGGAGAAATATTAAAAATATGCTTACTAATTACCAAAGAACTAACATTAAGTTTCTTGCTGTATTAAATGGCATTCTTGAAGGACTTTACTGTGATCTCACAATGAATAAATCAGAAGCATTATTTTTAGATACTTGGTTACTAGAACTCAATTCATCAATCTATTTAAATCCTCTCTCAACTCAAGTTTATGAAAGCGCAAGGCAATTCTCTAATAAAGTTTTATCTTATTCTGACAATGAATTACAAGATAAAACATTAGATGGATTACTTACTGAATTAGAATTATTACAAGATCAAGTTATAGAGCAATTTAATAAATCTATTGATGATTTTTCAGAAGATGAGATAAATAGCTACTATCTAGCAATTATAATCAATGAACTTCAAGGATTATGCAAAGGATTAATTGCTGATAATGATATTGCTATTGAAGAAGTAAGATGTTTAGCAAATTGGCTAGATGAGTATAAATTGTTACAGAACGACCCTCTAGCTAGTAAGTTTTTTTCTTTTTTTAATAGTATTGATATTGAAAACTTATCTTCAAATGAATTAGAACAGTTAAAAAGATTACTTGTGGATTTTAGCGGTTCAGACATGGAAGGAAACGCTGATGGGCTATCATTAGGTGATTCTTTTTTTGATCAAATTAATGACTTAGATTTAAATGGTAAAGTTATTCAATTGACGGGTAAATTTAAATTTGGTTCAAGACAAAAATGCAAGAACTTAGCTATTTCACAAGGAGCAACTGTTATTGATGATTTTCGTCTTGATTTAGATTATTTAATTGTAGGTTCGTTCAATTCACGTGATTGGATGTATCAAAGCTACGGAAAAAAAATTGAAATAGCAAAACAATATCAATTAAAACGTGCGCATAAAGTAAAAATCATTTCTGAAACTCAATGGATCATAGAATAATGCATTATAAATAATAAGGATGATTTGAGGTAATGGCGGTACGTAAAGATAATACAAAAGGCGGAAAATGGCTTGCAGAATTTTATAACAACGGCAAACGCATACGCCGTTGGTTTGCTACGAAAGGGGAAGCCACACGTTTTTTCAATCAAGAACAAGCAAAGAATGCAGCGCAAAGTGAAAATGTTCGTGTTTTATTATCTAACGATCTTCCACCGTTAAGTCACTACGCGCAAGAATGGTTCGAACTCTACGGGCAAACGCTTAATGACGGGCAAGCACGATTAAATAAATTATTAAATCTTTGTACACACTTGGGCGACCCGCCAGCGAATCAATTTACTACGCAAGATTTTGCGGAATATCGAAAAAAACGGCTTGCGGGTAAGTTTTCAGCTGATCCTAAACGCCCACCTAAACAATCCACAGTTAACCGCGAACATGCGTATTTACGTGCGGTTTTCAATGAATTAAAGTCATTAGGCAAGTGGTCTGGCGATAATCCCTTAAGTGAAATCTCACTTTTTAAAGAAAACGATACAGAACTTGCGTTTCTATATGGCGACGAGATCCGCCGCTTGATTGATGAGTGTGATAATTCTAGAAATAAAGATTTAGGTTTAATCACACGTATTTGCCTAGCGACGGGCGCACGCTGGAGCGAGGCAGAGCAATTAAAACAATTACAAGTTATCCCATATAAAATTACTTATATAAATACTAAAAGCGGAAAAAACAGAACAATCCCAATCAGTCCTGAATTATATAACATGCTACCAAAAAAACGTGGGCGCTTATTTTGTGACGCTTATGAATCATTTGAAAATGCAGTTATAAGAGCTGGCATAGATTTACCAAAGGGGCAGTTAACGCATGTTTTACGTCATACTTTTGCCAGTCATTTTATGATGAATGGTGGGAATATTCTTGTATTAAAAGAAATTCTAGGACATTCAACTATTGAAATGACAATGAGATATGCACACTTCGCGCCATCACATTTAGAAAGCGCTATATCCCTAAATCCGCTTACAAACCCATCAAACAGACGTTAAAAAGGGATTTATTTTTAAAAATCCCTTGTTCTTTTCTTTAAAAAATACTATTTTAATGTGGCTTTTTTGGTGGCTGTCGCCGCTAATATTAATCAATATTTGTTAATATATATTATTAATAAATTATTATTTTTACACAACTATTTGATTTTAAAGAATATTAAAAAGTATTTAAAATCCCTCGCTTTTCGAAGCGTGCCAGTTCAAGTCTGGCCTCGGGCACCATATAAAACTTCTAAAGAATCCTATCTTAGCTGTTCATAAGTTCACTTTAATTTCAAGTTAGAGAGTTCGTTATGAAAAAATCGCACTTTAATACGTTTGTTGTAACTGTTATATCCACTAAAGGTGACGTAACTAAATCCACTAATGTTGCAAACATCGGTGCATTCTGTGCTGACTCAGGTATCAAAACATTAATGATTGATACAGATGTGCAACCAACTTTATCCTCTTACTATCATCTTAATTACTCTGTGCCAAAAGGACTTTTTGAATTTCTTATTCATCGAGAAACTGAAGCAGAACAAATTATCTCAAAAACTGAATTTACTCATTTAGACATCATTCAATCGAATGATCCAACAGACACTATCACGACATATTTACGTAATTATCCTGATGAAATGCTACGCTTTAATGATCTTATTGAAGCATTTCATGAATATGAATTAATCCTTGTTGATACAAGAGGAACTCGAGGGATTACTGTCGATATGTCAGTATTGGCCAGTGACTTAGTGTTATCTCCACTTAAACCTGAATTGCTATCAGCAAGAGAATTCATGCGTGGCACTCTGGGTTTATACCAACAATTACAAGCATTTACTAAACATGATTTTACACTTCCTAAAGTAAAAGCGATTATCAATTGTTTAGATCATACTAATGATGGCAAATCAGTAGTCGAAAGTTTAAAAAGTCTTTTTGCACAACACGATGCTCCAAATATGGAATTGCTCGATTTTACAATTCCATCTCGTGTGGCATATCGAGAGGCTGCAAGTCTTGCCCTCCCAGTACATCGTCATAGCAAGAAAGAAAAGCAAAACATTCGTCAACTTTGTATTCTTTTATTCCCTCAATGGAAAGATAAATTCTAATTAAGGGGGAAAAGATGACTTCTACTATTCAATTACTTTATTCCAATGAGGCTGAACAATCTGTACTTGGCGGATTACTGATCAATAATGATTTATGGGATGAAATATCTTTAATTATTAATGAAAATAATTTTTATATTTCTGCTCATAAACTCATTTTTACTACTATTGCTGGCTTACTGCTTTCAAATATTCCCGCTGACTTACTAACTGTCAGCCGCATATTAGAAGAACAAGGAAAATTAGAGCAAATTGGAAGTTTCGTTTATTTAGCAGAGCTGATCAAAAATCTTCCACATATTTCTAATATTTCTGCTTACGCAAAAATTGTGAGAACAGATAGTCAAACAAAATATTTATATGCATTAGGGGATTTAATTTGTAAAGAAGCCCGCAAAGTAAATACAGAAGATAAACTTAATTTTCTTATCACAGAAACTGAAAAGCGTTTAACAGAATTAACATTAAATTCTATAGAAAGTGAAACAAATGTTGTTCTAGATGATGCTATTGAGAAAGTGATAGATAAAATGACTATTGCTTCTGAAAATGGTTCGATTATTACGGGTACCCCATTTAGAATTGAGCGCCTCGACTTTAATACTACAGGCGCACAAGATGGAGATCTCATCATGGTCACTGCTCGTCCGTCTATGGGGAAGACTGCACTATCACTTACTTTTGCCAAAAGTGCATTAGAATCAACCAATAAGCCAGTACATCACTTCAGTCTAGAAATGCCCGCAGAGCAAATAATGCAACGCTTTTTATCCATGATTTCAAAAGTTGAAATGCAAAAAGCGAGACAAGCAGTCAATATGACTCAAATAGATTGGGGAAAAATATGCTGATGCAATCGGGCATATCAAAAACTATTGGACAAATCGTTTATTACTAGATGATAGTTGTGAATTAACACCACAAATGCTACGTAGTCGCGTAAGACGTAATGTTCGCAAATACGGCAAACCTGCTGTCATTATTATTGATTATCTTCAATTAATGAATGACCCATCATACAAAGACAGTAAACATCGAAATCTAGAAATTAGTAGTATTTCAACCTCACTGAAAAAACTAGCCAAAGAAATCGGTTGCCCAGTTATTGCCTTATCACAGCTAAACCGAAACTTAGAAAACCGTGCAGATAAAAGACCAATGCCTGCTGATCTTCGAGACTCTGGCCCACTTGAACAAGATGCAGATGTCATTCTCTTTATTTATCGAGATGAAGTCTACTACTCAGATAGTGAATATCGCAGTATCTCATTTCAAAGCAACGCAACGGTCCTATTGGCACTATTTTTGCAAAATTTAAAGGTGAATATTCTCTTTTTGAGAACATTCCTGATGATGAATATAACAAATTAGCGAGATTATAAGATGATGAGTAAAAATAAAAATCCACTTGTAGTCAAGAAAAGTAAAAAAGAAAGAGCAAAACAAATGTTAGCAGCATTAAGTACGCCACCAATTGCAAACAATTCCATTGAATATCAGCAAATAGTACAAGCGCAACATTTAGCTGCATCGCAAACAATAGAAAACAAGCATCGTTTGGTCACGGTTACTTTAGAACAGTTAAGACCGTATGAAGGTAATCCAAGAAAAACAAAAAACCCTACTTATGAGGAAATTAAAGCCCTAATTAAATCACGTGGCTTAGATCATGCACCGAATATTACTCAACACCCGGAAGATGATTTCTATACTATATTAGACGGTGGTAATACACGCTTACAAGCATTAAATGAACTTTTCCAAGAAACGCAAGATCTGCGTTTTTGGACGATTGAATGCATTTTCAAACCTTGGGAAGGTGATGCTGATGATATCAACTCACAGCTAAACGTGTTGATTGGACACTTAGCTGAAAATGATATCCGAGGGGAATTTTCATTTATCGAAAAAGCATTAGGTATCCGTGAAGTAAAAGCATTATATGAGAAAAAATACCAAGAATTTTTTTCACATCGCAAACTGGCTGAAAAATTAGGTGAAAATGGTTACCCAATTTCTCATTCTATTCTTGTAAGAATGGAACAATGCTTAGTCTATTTATACCCTCATATCCCTAATGTATTGCTAAGTGGTTTGGGTAAACCACAAATAGAAAAATTACTTAATCTTCGCAAAAATGCAATGACTTCATGGGATATTCATAAGGAAGAATATCTTCCAACAGTTGACTTTGATCAGCTATGGATGGATACACTCTCTAGTTTTGATGAGGAGCCTACCGAATTTACAATCAATGATGTTCAAGATACTTTAATTGGCAATATCACCGAAGCATTTTCTTACAATATCCCTTACGAAACATTTAAATTTGATATTGATTTAACTGAGCAGAAACTGCGTAAATTAGCTGAAAAACAGCCTGCTATTTTACAACGTTCTACCGAAAGTCACACCATCGCTAATAATGAAAAATCCCCATCTTTGCCAGCTATTGAAACGAGGGTCTCACCTTCTGATGCCAAAAATCCAGCAGAAAGAATTGAGAAAAATAACCAAAAGTCAGAAGAGCAAACGCTATCTACTTTTAATGATATGCCATCAAATAATACAAAGGCATATCTATCAGATGAAAATGACGATGTATCCGTCGAAGATAGCATACCAGTCAATTTAGGTATCAGCGAAATTGCAGCTGAGGCGAGTGAATATTTAGCAAATTTAGGTTTAACGCCAGGTGTAAATCCTCAAACTCAAAGAGAAGAAGCGCGTATTAATACGTTGGAATTTGCTAATCTTGTCCGCCAACCAATCAGCAGCATTTGGAAAATCTATCCAAATCGCTCCATAAAACAGAAGCATATTCATTAACAATTGATATTGCTGAAGAATGTGGTTTTATGCATCTCATTGAGCATGTAATACATGATCCTATTGATTATAGTTTTAAAGTTCATTCTTTAGAACCCAACACTTACTCACCTTTTATTAACTGCGCTTTCAACAAAGAGCTTCAACACATCTTTTCTCTCTAAATGTATTTAATTTGATATTGGTGAATAAGAATAGAAAAGACAATATGTTATCTACACTTAAATACTTAATAAAATATCCCATGAGAAGACCCGCTGCAGTAGTAAATATCTTTATAATTAAACTACTAAACCAGATATTCTAACTACATAAGCATAAGGCATTTCCTGAATAGTATAAAGATTCCACACTCCTCCTCTGTAAACATGAAGAATACAAAAACTCGTAATACATTTACGCATATAGCTATATGGTTATGCTTAATAATATTACTGAAAATGAACTGATTTTCTATCAAATAAAGCCCATGAATATCGACTATTATTAACAACACAATCTAAGCTCAAGCCAATCAACAGAAATTCAGTTTTACACGGGAGGCTGTGAGATTAGTTTGAAGCTCCACAACGTGGTCATCATAACAAAATCGTACATATTGAAAGTACTTAAGTAATATTTTTATAACAAAAAATTAATAAAAATGTTTTACTTATAACCAATTGATATTAGTATGTTCATTAAGTAAGCATTGTCTTACTTTAGGAATGAACTAACATAGAGGTTATAGATATGAAAACAAAACATTTTTTTAACTCAGATTTTAATATAAAAGGAAAAAGTGCCGATGAAATTTTTAGAAGATTGCGTACTGATCATCCTGACAAACAATTAAACAATATAAAATGGAAAGAAGTTTTTATTAATCGTTTTGGTCAGATGATGCTAGATACTCCTAATCCAAGAAAGATTGTAGAAAGAATTATTAATGAAGGGATTGGAAAACAAGGCCTGAAAAATATAGATCCTGAAACTACATATTTCAATATTTTTTCATCTTCTGACAGTTCCGATGGAAACGTTTTTCATTATAACTCTTTATCAGAATCCTATCGAGTTACTGATGCCTGTCTAATGAATATTTTTGTAGAGCGTTATTTTGATGATTGGGATCTGCTAAATAACTTAGCCAATAATGGAATATATTCAGTAGGAAAAGAAGGAGCTTATTATCCTGATCATGATTATGGTCCAGAATATAACCCTGTTTGGGGACCAAATGAACAAATTTGCCATTCTAGAGTGATTGCAGATATCCTTTATGCTCGCTCTGTATGGGATGAATTTAAAAAATACTTCATGGAGTATTGGCAAAAATATGATCAGCTTTATACCGAAATGTTATCTGATACATTTCTTGCAATGGCTATTCAGCAATATACAAGACAAACGCTTACTGATGAAGGCTTTCTTATGGTTTGTAACACATATTATGGCAATAAGGAAGAAGTTCAGATAACTCTACTAGATATTTATGGATACCCTTCCATTGATATAATTTGTATAGAGCAAAAAGGGCTTCCTACTACTAAAGTGATACTTTACATTCCTGGAGGAACACAACCATTTGTTGAATTTCTTAATATAGATGATCTGAAACAATGGATTGCATGGCATTTAAAAGATAGCAAACATATGGTCGCATTCCGCAAACATTTCTCACTAAAACAACGTCAGGAAGGAGAAACGTTTACAGGTATAGATAAGGCACTCCAATATATTGCAGAAGAGTCTCCTGAGTGGCCCGCCAATAAATACATCCTTTATAGTCCGACACATTTAGAAACAGGAAATTTATTCAACATCATTATGAAGCGAACAGAACAGCGAATGCTTGAAGATAGTGATGCACAGATTAGATCAAATTCAGAAGCTGCCCGTGACTATGCTCTTTCACTACTTGAAACTTTTATTTCACAGTTATCTGCAATAGATATGTTAGTGCCCGCAGTAGGTATCCCAATTAATTTTGCTCTATCAGCTACAGCATTAGGACTTAGCTCAGATATTGTAGTTAATGGAGATTCATATGAAAAGAGAAAATATGGAATAGGGTCTTTAGTGCAATCTGCCTTATTCACAGGAATTAATCTTATTCCAGTTATTTCGGAAACTGCAGAAATTTTATCTTCTTTCTCTAGAACAGAAGAAGCTATTCCAGCTTTTTTAACTGAAGAACAAGCTTTAGCTCAACGCTTTGAAATGATAGAAGAAGAATTACATTCGATCTCACCTGATGATCCTCCTCGAGAAATTACTGACAAGAATTTACATAAAATTCGTCTAGTACGTCTTAACAATGAAAATCAACCTTTAGTTATGTTGCGAAGATTAGGAGGAAATAAATTTATCAGAATCGATCCTATAACATTCCAGGAAATAAAAGGTTCTTTAGTAAGTGAAGTTATAAATCCAGTGACTAATAAAACGTACTATGTAAGCAATGCTAAACTATTAGGGGGCTCTCCTTATAGCCCTTTCCGTATTGGATTAGAAGGTGTTTGGACACCAGAGGTATTAAAAGCAAGAGCTTCCGTTATTGGAAAGCCTATTGGAGAATCATATAAAAGAATATTAGCCAAACTACAAGGAATACATAACAGTAATGTCTTAGATGAGCGACAAGGTTTAATGCATGAACTCATGGAGCTTATTGATCTTTATGAAGAATCGCAACCTTCTTCAGAGCGTTTGAATGCTTTTCGTGAACTGCGTACTCAATTAGAAAAAGCGCTTTATCTTCCTGAAATGGAAGCATTAAAAAAACAAATACTACAGATTCCTAACAAAGGTTCTGGTGCCGCTCGATTTTTACTTCGTACAGCCATGAATGAAATGGCTGGAAAAACTAGTGAAAGCACAGCTGATTTAATACGCTTTGCCTTGCAAGATACAGTAATTTCAGCGCCTTTTCGCGGATATGCTGGCGCGATTCCAGAGGTAATAGACTTTCCCATAAAATATGTAATAGAAGACATATCTGTATTTGATAAAATACAGACAAATTACTGGGAACTCCCTGCTTATGAAAGCTGGAACGAAGAAAGTAATAGCGCATTACTGCCTGGTTTATTACGCGAATCGCAGAGTAAGGGGATGTTAAGTAAGTGTCGTATCATAGAAAATAGCCTTTATATTGGACATAGCTATGAAGAAATGTTTTACAGCATTTCTCCATATTCAAACCAGATTGGAGGACCTTACGAATTATATCCTTTCACTTTTTTCAGTATGCTTCAAGAGGTACAAGGTGATTTAGGATTTGAGCAGGCCTTTGCCACACGTAACTTTTTCAATACTCTTGTTTCTGATCGACTATCCTTAATGGAAAATACGATGTTACTTACAGAAAGTTTTGATTATACACCTTGGGATGCTATTTATGGAGATATTAATTATGATGAACAATTTGCTGCAATGTCTATTAATGAACGCATAGAAAAATGTATGAATACCTATAGAGGTGTGGCATTCCAAAACTCTTCAGAAAGTATTGACTTTTTCCTAAATAATCTAACCACATTCATTGATAATGGACTAACCGAAATTGCTATATCTGATTTACCGTATGATATTGTGCAACAAGAAATCTCTCAATTCTTACAAGGAAGTAATGAATGGAAAACACTTGATGCCATGTTATTTAACTTAGATAAAGGAGATATTAATGGTGCTTTCAGAAAGCTTCTGCAATCAGCAAAAGATAATAATATAAAATTTAGAGCTATAGGGCATTCAGATAATTCTGTTCCGCCATTTAATAACCCTTATAAGTCTTTATATTATAAAGGAAATACAATAGCTGAAGCAATTGAAAAACTAGATCGAGAAGGTCAAAAATTTGTTGTATTTGCTGATAGTTCTCTGCTCAACAGCACGCCTGGGACAGGTCGTCCTATGCCAGGACTAGTTCAATATTTAAAAATACCTGCAACTGTAGTAGATAGCGATGGTGCATGGCAATTTCTTCCAGATGTAGCTTCAAGCAGAGTTCCTATTGAAGTTACAGAGTTAGAAAATTGGCAAGTCTTAACTCCTCCACAAGGTAAGATTCTTGGATTAAAGCAATTTAAATTGACGGCAGGTTTTCCAACAGAACAAAGTCGCTTACCTCTTCTAGAGAATTCAGTTTCTGAAGATTTAAGGGAAAAATTAATGCAAAAGATTGATGCAATAAAAAATGATGTGGAAATGAATAGTTTAGTGTGTATGGAGGCTGGCTCTTGTGATTCAGTAAGCCCTAAAGTAGCTGCCCGCCTTAAAGATATGGGGTTAGAAACTGGGATGGGCGCTTCTATTACCTGGTGGAGACGTGAAGGCGGGATGGAATTTTCACATCAGATGCACACTACTGCTTCCTTTAAATTTGCTGGTAAAGAGTTTGCCGTGGATGCTTCACATCTGCAATTTGTACATGACCAATTAGATACAACTATCCTGATACTGCCTGTCGATGATTGGGCTTTAGAAATAGCTCAAAGAAATCGGGCTATTAATCCCTTTGTGGAATATGTTAGTAAAAAAGGAAATATGTTAGCGCTCTTCATGCCTCCTCTTTTCACAAAGCCTCGCTTAACAAGAGTACTATAACTAATTAAAGACTGTATTAAAGCCTTATATTATAAGGCTTTAATTTTCTTTCAAGAATTATTAAGTAAAAAAATCAAAATCAATGAGATAGATAAAATCAAATGTTATTACCAATATAACTTTCTTGGATATATAATAAATTCATTGCCTAAAAAGGTTATTTACTATTAAAGGGTAAAAATTATATTTTAAAATTTTTCAATTAAATTAGTTGATGATTTCAAAATAAAAAAGAGCTAGGGACGGTTCACTCTAACTCTCTTTTACAATGGCTATACTGACATAGAATAAAAACTAATCTTTATTAATAGTGTACTTTTTGATATTCAATGTAAACAGGAACATCCCAACAGTTAATAGGACTAGAAAATACAATACGTTATCTACGCCTAAATACTTAATAAAATATCCCGCGAGAAGGCTTGCTATAGCAGTAAATATCTTTATGATTAAACCACTAAGACCAGATATTCTAGCCACATAAGCATGAGGCATTTCCTGAATAGTATAAACATTGTAACAAACATTCCATATTCCCCCTAGTATAGCTTTAAATACGAAGAATACAAAATATCCCCACGCTGTAGGAAAAAATATGAAACCAGCAAAAACAAAAATTCGTAATATATTCACGCTTATAACTAACTGGCTAAAACTTAACTTTTTAGACAAAGGGTTTGATATTATACTCCCTATTATCCCTCCAACACCCAATCCAGATAATATATAGCCTGTAATATCAAATCCTACATTATTAAAGCTCAATTGATATATAATTGTTAAATATAAAATAGGATGTAAGAAATTATTAATAGCTGTCAACATAACCATTCTTAGAAATAATTTATTCTCTTTTATCCAAATAGCTGCTTCAGAAATACTCTTAATTAAATTCACTGAAGCATTAGAATTCCCATAAGGCATTGATAAATTTAATTGATATAATAAGAGTATAGATAAGAATGATATTAGAAAGGCTAACAAGTAAGGAGCTGACAAGTCAAATGATATAAGAATACCACACAATGTAGGAGCTAAAAGCTGAACCCCTCTTGTTCTAATCTCATACTTACTAATTATTGGTGCTGCATCTTTTCCTGTTAACAAGCTTTTTAGTGCAGCTGGTTCTGTTATTTCTGTTAATGTAGTAAATAAGCCAAATAGAAAAGATATTGGAATTATAAACCAAATAAGAGAGTTACTGTCTTTCATCAAAAACAAAGTCACTATAAAAATGAAAATGATTAATCCTCTAAAAATTTCACTATTCAACAATAATAATTTCTTTTCTTTATTTTCAATTACTGGAGATATGAATATCTTGACTAAAATAACAGGTAAAAAGAAAGCAAAAGTACACCAGCTTGTTTGTACAGCAGAATAGCCTAATGCTAAAACAGTTAAAGGAATTGCAATATAAAAAATTTCTACACTTAATAATGTTAAAGCAGAGCTGATAATAAAAATTAAAAAGTTTCTATTCATTATTACAATTCCTTAATATTAATAATATAAGTTTAGAATTGAGATAGGTTTCTATCTTTCCAACCCCTTAATGCATTTCCATCAATCAGATGAAATTCATCATCACCAAAATGGCCAAAGGAATAAGGGTAATTTTTTAAGGATAAACCACTCCACCGAAGTGGAGTGGGCTTACTAAAAAAGGAAATTTTGATTCCTTATGAAAGGAAAAAAAGGCCTAAAAGGCTTGAAACGCTAAACAGAAACCTCATCTAGTTTCGCTCTTACTTTGTCATATAAAAACGTGCTTAATCTCTCAAAACCAAAAACTCATTCAAAACTGACCGCACTTTTCTTATTTATCCATAATACAAAAAATTATTCAATTATTGTTTGAATTTAGAATCTGAAATAAATTCATATTTCCCATTATAAATAATGCACTTATCTATAATGTAAATATCTACATCTTCTGTATATTTTTCCTTATAATATCTTTTTTGCAGCTTTTTGTTGCTCTTTTTCACACAAAAGAGACGCTTTATACCATTTTGTATCTGCTATACTTTGATTACAATTCCAATCTAAAAATTTACAAGGATAGCAACCTGATAATAAAAATATACTGAACTGATATATATTAGTTTAAAATGGATTTTCATCATATGTTCCATGCTCTTTACTATTTATTGGTTTAACTAATTTGGGTGAAGATGGATTGTACTCATTTGAACTTGGCTCCCCCAAATTTTTATAAATCTCTCTCGTTTTTCCCTATCTATTTTTGCATTCGGTACTTCCGCATAATAACTACTTCCCATCCCCCCGTCCGTTTACGCTGAATCCTCACTTCTTCATCGTTAATAAAATTATGTGATTTTCTTGCCCATAATGCGCCTGAAAGGGTGGTTTTATGTTGCGCATTACGAAACACTAAACGAGAAAGTGTGACCTTGCTATTCTCACTTCGCCCCGAATACATTACCGTCGAACCAAAAGCCGCTGCGATTTCTTGCACATAATC
>NZ_JBHUFP010000009.1:152122-167337 GCF_042681465.1 Pasteurella oralis | reverse complement strand
AATCTCCAAATACTATGTGTATGTTTAAGCCAATATCCGTCATATAAATCACGTTTAGATAAACGTTTAGGACTATGATGTAACACTTGCTGATTGCCAATGTAGATCGCTGCGTGATTTGGTACATCTGCCCCAACTTGCATTAGAATCACATCACCAACTTGTACCGCACTTTCGTCTTTTACTCGTTCAAAACCGTGCTTTTCCATGTTATCTAGATAGAGATTCTGACCGTCTTCCCACCAGAAATCATCTCTTTCAAAATCAGGGAAATCAACTCCAGCCAAGCGATAAAAATCGCGGAATAATGTGTAGCAATCTGTTTTGCCGTGAATAAAATCACGTCCCAGCAAGGGCGGAATAACAGGAAATTCGTGAAGCTCGTCATGACAAACAAGCCAGAAATCAAGATTTGAGAACATTTGAGTTTGCCGATCCATTGTTGATAGAAACGGCTTGCCGCTCGGGTGTGAATGAACAAGTGCGACAATACCGTCATATTCACTCGCTTTTAAGAAATCATCTGCTGAAATTTCAAAGTGATTCTCTTTATCTTCAGCAATATTTTCACAAGCGATGAAGATTTTTTCTTGACCATCAAAAACAACAAAGCCGCACATTTCGTACGGCTCACATTGTTTTGCGTAGTCGATTATTTGTTGTTTTAACATTGCTACCTCAATTTATTTACGGAAACAAATCCACCATAATTTCGCGTATTTTTTCTCAATGCGCACCCAGTCATTAAGCAACTACATTTATCTTTTTTCAGGTCTCGAGTAGGATTATCTTTTTCATCAGCAACAGGACCTCCCGTATAACCGCACTCTGCAGAGCGATACAGCCAACCACAGTGAATCCCGATTGTTCGAGAAGAAATCAACGCATTGTCTGTTTCTGTCGGCAGTGCCAACGTGAATACTGCGATGCCGCGTTTTAATGTAGAAAGTTGCTCAATAATATAAAACGTAGGCACACCTTGTGTTGGATCGGCATCTGGATTCCCGTCTTTAAAATTTACTGCGTCAAGATATTGCACATAGACTTGCCAACGCCGAACAATACCGCCCAAGCACTGTTCGAAGCGATTCACAATGCCAGTGACAAATCCGTTAAAATTCGCCAGTGTCAATTGTGGGCGATTTGACGGACCTTGACCTGACATTGAAAAGCCTGTCGCATTTGCACCAAAGGGTTGATATGTATTACCTTGCCATACAATAGGATTGAGCATTTCATTTGTACCAGCATAGAATCGATACAATTCACCATTCATGCCATTTTTATCTTTTAGACTGCGCAAATCGACTTCGAATAAGTCAATCATTGCATTTTGCTCGAGTTTAGCCAATTCAAGCTTCATCTCTGCACTCATTAGTTGTGGCATAATTTACCTCATTCTAAATTAGAAAACGCAGACGGATATTGCCTGCGTTTAATTTCTGACTCATATGCTGTTTTACAATGGTCCTTTTCCCAAAAAAACAGCTTTTCTATGCAAAAGAAAATAACTTTCCATTTCATTTTAGGTTGCTTTTCTAGCACCGCACCGCGATAAGCACGACTACTTAATGTTTCATCCGCACTACCCAGCATAAGCGCATTAAAAAGCTGATCGATGGCAACTAAAACATGATATAACCAGTATTTAAACTTGTTCATATGTCGCACTCCATCCTGTAGAGAAATCGTAATCAAGTGGATTTGTTGATTTCATCATCTCAATACGATGTTTTTCTGCATTAACATGATCTGAATTTTCAGTAACAACCATTTGTAAGAAGATTTCATCAAGTAAAGTGCGGTTCATTTTTACAAATGTATTATCTGCACATTTCCAATCAATTTCACCGATTTTATCGATGACTTTATCTAAACCAAGATACTTCGTTTTTTCTTCTTCGCCAGTCTGAAACCATTTACCAACACGCTCGATATAGACACCGCCTAAACCATTTTTATAGCGTTTTTCTTTGATAAGCTCCCAAACCTCATTTTGCTGTTCTGCGAGTTTAAGTTCATCAATAATCCACTTTTCACCATCCCACTTTTGCAATGTTGATTCTGGCTTAGTCACTAATTTAAACTCACCATTACACTCCACTATACAATGTGTATCGAGTATTGATTCATTCTCAATTTCAAGATCAAGCTCAATAAAATCATCTATATTGCTTGGTTTAGGAAAGATTTGATATTGATTCAAATCAATTTTTAAAAAATAAACTTTCATGCTTACACCTACGCTGCTGTGATTTTTTTCAAATACATATTAGATATGTCAATAATTCTTATTTGATTCGCGCTCACAAGCTCAACTTGGCAGTTTTTCCAGCCTCCAACGTATAAAGCGGCATGAAAATATTTACGGCCAGATGTATTAATTAACTCTTTACCAACAAACACTGAGACAGTGTATGTATCGACATTCTGTTGCAGCGAATGAGCTTGAGACCATTGAAAATAAAAAATAAGCGTCTTGTTTAAAATAGATTCAGATAATTCAAGAATACTTGTCGAGTGTTGCGTAACATTGCCGACCCAGACTTGTTTTGTTTCTTTTAGTTGCTCCATTTTGGAGTGAAGAAGTCCGACAGCATACTCACTAACTGGAACATTTCTTCTATTACCATTATATGAATTTGATATTTCTCCTTGATATCCAGCGGGTCCACGAATGTTAATTGTTCGTGGATTCTGCAATCCTTTGTTATTTGTCCAAGATAAATCACCATTTTCTGCTAAAATTGGAGTGAATGTTGCACCGTCTGAACCATTAATAGATTGGCCAGGATCGCCTTTTGGGCCTTTTAAATTAATGGGTGGTGGATTATTTAGATTACCGTTATTTGACCAAGACAATTCACCGTTTAAACTAACTGTTGGTGTAAATGTGAATCCATTATCTCCATTATCACCTCTTTCTCCAGGAATACCTTGCTTTCCATGTAACGAATCAATAAAATCCTGCTTTGATCCATTATTACCAACTTCTAGCCAAATTTGATATGCTGATTTTCCGTCATCGCCTCTTTCTCCTGGTTGACCAGTAGTATTACCAATTTCTTGTATTTTCTGTTCAAGTTCTTTAATTTTTTTGAGTACACTAAATATTTTTTCACTCACTGCTTGCGCAAAGTCAATTAGTCTTTTGTTTAAATTAGCCATTAAATTGCTCCAATTTTTTATCCAAGATAGCGACTAAATCTGGTACATCATCAATTAAATTGTCATCAGATGATATCTTTGACTCAGCTTTTTCAAAGACTTGTCTAAAAGTCAGCTCGAAATCAATATAAACTCCACTCTCAGTTGTTGAATACTTGTCACATACAACGACAATTTGATCGATTCTTTTTGGCGGTGTCCACAAAAAAGATTTCCATCCAGCATGCGTTAATAAAAAATTCATCAAGTTATTAATTTCAGCCTCTTCTCTTATTCGATGTAATCTAACAACAATGTTGAACGTTTCTGAAATATAATTTAAACCATTTTTTAATCTTTGTTCGTAGCCATCACCAAACTGGGTGACAGTCACATTTGGAGTGACTTCAGTAGTCATTCCCCATTGTGATTTCCAATTAAATTTTTTTAACATAAACTACCCACTTAACATTCCACCAGCACGAGATTCATTAGAAAGAACTTCATAAACTTGTGCTTTTGTTGCTTTAGCAATCATACTAGCAAGTTCTTTATTATTCGCATTGTTAGAATCAAAGTTATTCGTTTGATTAATAACAACAGTTTTAGACGATCCACCACCCAAAGCTTTGTTCAAATTCTCATTACTTGTAATCTGACCGCTAGCACCTGGTACGAAGATTTCTGGACCTTTCTCACCGACGAGATACGCGCGTCCACCACCAACAGGACCGCCCATTGCGCGCGCACCAGATAGGGTAATGCTTGTTAATTGGTTTAAAACATTTGCCCCAGCAGTGGCAACCGCTGCCATATTTGCGAATTTCTGTGCTGGCGTGACTGCTGTCGGATCGTTCATTGCTTTCATTATCGCTGCATGTAAATGCAACATAGATTCAGCAATTTGAAAGCTCTTAGAAAGTGCGAACATAGCTCTATAAGCTGATGAATTTCTACCACTTGTTGATTCTATCAATCCAGCAATTCCGTCAAATAAAGAAGCAGCAGAACTTAATTGAGATTGCACTGTTGCACGATCTAAATCTTCTTTGCGTTGTCTGTAAGCGTCTTCAATTGCTGCTTTCGCTTGTTCGAATTCTTGAACATTTAATAATTGTTGTGCATGCAACTCTTTTGCTTTCGCTAACTGCTCATCTCGTGTGATATCGTTTTGAATGTATGGATCGTTACCGCTTCCACGAATCTCATTAAAAAACGACCGCACTTTATCTTCACGTTCTTGCTGCTCACGTCTAAGCTTTTCTGCCTGATCACTCATTGCTTTATCAAAAGCTTGATTTTCAAGTTCAAAATAATGCTTGCGTAACTCAAGTGCAGATGAAAAACCTTTCGCGCGCGCTTCTTTTTCCGAGATCGCCATTTGTTGAATTTTTTTTAGTTGTAGCTGATGATTTAATTCAATTTTCTGTGTTTCGGTTGCATATCTAAGATCAAGTGCAGAAAGCTGATCTTGAGATAATGATTTAATTGCACCCGTTTTTTTACTCTCAGACTTAGTGAGTTCAGACATTGCTTTCTCATACTGTGCAGTAACTTTGTCTGAGTGTGCTTTTCTCAATTCTTCAATGTTGTTAAAGCCTTGTTCTTTAATCTGCTTCTCACTTAACGTGAACGATTTAATTAAATTGAGATCTTTCTGATATTGCTCTGTGAGCTTCTGCTCACGAGTTGCCAAGCGTTTATTTAACGCATTCAATGATTCCAAGCTTGAATCTTGTCTATTTTTAAGCTCTAGTTCTTGCTTGATCTTATTTGCTTCGTCGGCTTTCTGTTTTGCATCAGCTTCTTTCTTATCAAGCTCGCTCTTAGATTTTTTGAGATTTTCTCTAACTTTTTCGAGTTCTTCGCTTGTAAACTTCAGTGCTTCGTGTAAGCCATCATTACCGCCATTTACTTTGATTTTTTCTTCTAAACTTTTCTTACTTTTCTCAAGAATATCAAGCTGTTTTTCAAGCGTTGCAATGTGATTTTCAAGGCTAGGACCTCGCATAGTCTCAGTTAACCACAAAAATGCTTTAGCTAAACCATTTACAGATTTTTTAAAAATATCTGTTGCACCAGTTGCTTTCGCAAATTCTTCTTTTAATTCATCAGTTGCTTGACTTAATGTATCTAAAGCACCAGATACTGTATCTTTAGCAGCTGCTTCACCCGCACCACCAACACGCTTTTGTAGTTCATGTAAAATGATTTCTTGCGCTTTTGCTTTCTCACCAGATTCAATGAATTTTTTAATTAATTCTTGCTGTGATTCTGAAAGTTCGATCCCTTTTCTTTTCAGAATCGATACCGCTTCGGTTGGTGTTTCTAATGCGCGACCGAGGTTTCTCGCCTCGCTCGCCACATCTGTTTTAAACACTTCCGCCATATCTTGTGCAAGACTGATCGTCTGTTTAAAGATATCACCCGTTACGCTTTTAAATGTCATTAAGACAGACATTGCATTGCGAATACCGTCAGTGCTTGCAAGTGTGTTCATCGCGACAGAACGAGCAAACTTATCTAACTCGCTCGCAGTAAAACCGACAGCCGCACCGGTTGCTTTTAATTGCGCTTCTGTGCGAGCCATGTACCTTTCTGTTTGAGCATAAACATGAATCCCTTGCATAGCAGCAGCGGCAGCAGCAGCTAATGCAGCAGCAGCGACACTAGCTGCCAATCCCAATCCACGCAATGCGACTTTAGTTATATCAATGCTGCCTTTAGACTTACCCAGTCCACCAAGCGAATTTCTTGCTCTGTTGATTTCTTCAGTGAATTTCGCTGTTTCAGCAGTCAACTTGATTTTTAAATTGCTAATCTGATTCAATTCTCAATACTCCTGCAGTTGCGCCGCTTGCGTCTTCAATTTGTGCATCTGTCATTTCGCTATTTCTAACAACATGATTTAACACAGAAAAGTCTTGTGCACTTGAAATAGCTTTACCCGCAGCAACGTTATAAGCTGAACTCACGATCGACGACTGCGCATAGTCGATCATCTCTAACATAAACGGTCTTTTTCCGAAGTATTTGCACCAAAAAAAATACTCCGAGATTGACATTTCTCGGAGCATTCTTTTAAAGTCTGGACGTCTAAACTCATGTGCTAACTTCAAAATAAAGTCGAGTTCAGCTTCTAAACGTTTTTTTGTTCACCACTTTCCTCGTCATCTTCCGATTTTTCGACTTTCGGAAACTCACAAACATCTTGCACTTTATCAAGTAAAGTTAGAATGTCTGCGTGTGTGAAGTTATTCAGTAGATAATTTTGGATTTCATCAACTGTTTTTTCTTTTTCTGCGTAAGACATCGAAATCGCAATCAAGCGAGTATTAACAAACAGATTTAACTTGTTCGCTTGATTTAGCTTGCGATTTAATTCTTTTTCTGTGTCAGATTCAGCGATATTTTCTGGCTTTTCTAACTCGTTCATGTACTCAACATAATTGAGATAGTCTAGCGCAGAGATTGCAGACAATTGAATTGCTGCACCGTTTAGTGTGAACTCAACTTTCTTCAACATGATTATTCATCTCCAGCGTTGTTGTTTTCTGCTAATGACGGTTTGCCGACATTTGTTAACTTGATCGTGCGTGTCATTGTTTCGTTTTGCGGCACCGTCTTACCAAGTGAAGATACCCATGCATAATAGACGTCACGAGTTCCATTCGGATATTTCACCATGTAGTATGTTTTCTTGCCTGAATCAAAATCGCTCACAATTGCTTGTTGTGCAGTATCGCCCGGCAACCACGCAAGCGTGATTGATGTTTCACCGGCAGACTTCGCACCCTGTGATGTACCTTTCCATTCTGCGTTGGCGTCGTCTAAATAGTTATCTTCATAACTTTCTGCTGTGATTTCGCCCGGTTGCAACTCTTTGATTTTCGCAATGCGATCCCAGTTAGCGTCTTTTTTAACTTCGTTAACTTGTAACACACCGCCCACAACCACAGTTGCTTCTTTTTCGTTTTTCAAACGATAGAATAGTGTGCCAGCACCTTTCATTGGTGTGATTTTTTTATTTGTACTCATTCTTGATCTCCGAATGTGTAAGTAATGGTGTATTGAATATCCGCTGCGATCCACGTTCCACTTTCTTCATCTTGCTCATAATCGAACGCAGAGAAAGTCACGCTTTCAGTCAAGCTGGACAATGAAGATTCAACGATATTTGAATCAAGAATTTGCTGTGCGAGTTTATCTAAGCTGTCTTCACGTGCAGCAGACTTCATCATCAAGTAAACGTGTAACGTCCCAGAATTAGTGCCATCAAGATAGCCTGTGGGCGTTACATTACTGATAAAAACTGCAACTGCAGGTGAGCTATTTTGAATGTCAATAAAAGAAGGTTTCCCATTGATCACTTCTTTCACTTTCTTGAAGTGCTTTGATATTTCTGCAACAAGTACTTTTCTAATATCTGTATGAATCTTCATCTATTTTTCACCACTAATTGAATTTGATGTTCTAGAGCCGTCTTCATTTCTTTTGGCATTTCTTTCTCAAGTGCCTTTTTCACTTCGCTGTGAAAAGCTTCTGTTAACGGCTTAACTAACGGAATTTTGACAACATCGATTGGATAGCGCGCTTTTCCTTTTCTCTGCAGAACGTGAACGCGACCATTTGGTAGTTTCTGAATAAACGCGCGCTCATAAAAGCGTTTACCGACTTTTAATTGTCCACGACGCTTACCACGTGTTAAAAAAGGACTACCTTTACCAGCCACTAGCCTGATTACTGAAAGACTGCGACGGTTAACTTTAATAAACGCAGACAAACGAGACAGCTTGGCTTTTTCAAGTTCTGCACGTCCTTTAATTAACTTTTTCGGCACATCTGCTTCTTTTGCAGCAGTAGCAATACTGCGCACCATCACTTTTGCACCCACTTTATTAATTGCTCTGGCCGTTGCTTTCGGCACTGCTTTTTTATTCAGATTTTCAAGCTTTTTTTGCGCTTGTTTAATGTCATCTTCAAAAGCCATTAGTATTTCGCATTCTCTTCTAATTGAAGAATGATCAAGCCGTCATTGATTGTGAAACTTGTAACAAGATATTCCACATCACCAATTTGTACGACATCGTTCTTTCTCGGTTCATAACCTTGCTTTTTATACAAAGTAAGCGTGCGAACAATACCGTTCATTGGTTCAAATTCTTTCGGTGTTTCGTCATAAACAGCTTGATATTCTTCATCGTTAATTAGATACGTTGACATCATCGTTTTTTCAATCGCTTGATCCGCTAATGCCAACGCTTGATCGAATGGGCTAGACATTGAGTTTTACATCAACTTCAGTAGATGATGTACCCGAATCGCTCCATGCTTTACCCAGCATTTTATGCGAACCTTTAGTTGTAGTTGCTTCACCTGCATTTTCATCCCAATAAAGCAACACACCTTTTTTAATGTCTTCTGATTGTTTTGCTTTCACATTGAAAACACCAGTAACACGTAAAACGCCTTGTGTTTTATTTTCAACATCTGTGATAGCAATGCCTACCATTTCTCCAACAACTACAACATCACCACTTTTCACTGATTTAGTTGCAGTAAAACGTAATGTGTCACCGTCTTGAATATAATTTTTAGCCATGATTTTTAGATCCTATTTTTTAAAAAAAGAAACCGCACTTTTTACAGTGCGGCTTGGAATTTTGCTTTATTAGCCTTGGTTAGTTACTTTCACGATACCGCGAGGATCGATGACATCCACACCAGCATCGATACGCACTTTACTTACTACGCCATCAACCGTGAAACCGTCTTGTTGTTCAAGGTATGGCTGATCTGCACCATCTAAGTAGTTCACTTCAATTGCTTGAGAGTTGATTAAGTACCAAGATAAGGCATCTGCAACTTGTAAGTGTTGCGATTTAATCACTTCGGCGAAGTTGTTGATTGGATTGATAATGCCAGAGTTAGTCTCTGCGCCTTCAACACTTGTTGAGCCAACAATTTGTTTTGCTTTTGTTGCAAGCGATGTTGGCGCAAGCAAGAATTCAGGTTCAATTAACAATGGCTGTTTGTCACCATCCAAGTGACCATTCATTAATTGAATAGCCTTATCGATAGTTGTTACATCCATTTTAGTGCCGGAACCAGTCAATAAGTTTTTACGATCTGCACTAAACAACACTTTTCCGTCTTGCCATTTGCCGTTTGACGTAATCAAGTTGTAAACAAGTTTGGCAACCGTCGCACGAGCAGATTTACCCATCAAGAACGGAATACGAGTTAACATACTCATATCATCATTGATGATTGCTTGGCGAGTGATAGAAAACAACTTACCGTAAGTTGCGATAGCAACAGCAACTTGTTTATCACCGATAGTGCCGTATGTGTATTCTTCACCTTCACTCACAACTGGAAGTGATCCGAATTCAGTTAAGCCAACACGGTTATGTTTGCGGAAGTCTGATACAGATCCTTTCGTTGTGAATTTATCGAAGTTATCCGTTGCAACCGCCCAACCCTCTAACACTGATTTATGTGCCACATCTAACAAGATAGAACCGAAGTCACTAGAAGAATGAGTAAATGCCAACCCAACAATGCTCATCGCATTCATACCGCTGATACTCACGCCACGATCTGCGATTGACGCACGTGCTAATTCGCGTAATGTCATGCCGTTGTATGCGTTGTCTTTCTCAATTTCTGCTTTACCAGCACGCGCTAACAATGAGTTTTTAACGCTATCGCCAACAATGTTACCGTTATCAACATAACCGCCATTGGCACTTGGTGTTGTATTCGCACCGAGTTTCGCAAGTAATTTATCTTTTGCTTGTTCTGCAGTGATATTCACATCTGATAAGCATTCGATAAGTAAGTCTTGTTGATCAGAAAACGGTGCAAATACTGATTTAATATCTGCAATGCGTTTTTCGGCTTGTGCTTTAATTTCAGCAGAATTATCAACAACAACCTTTTCTGGTTGAGTATTAACTACCGCTGGTTGCGCTTGTGCTGGTTGCGCTTGTGCTTGTTGTGTTGTCTGAGCTTTTGGCGAGAACAACATTTCTTTTACTGCTTTTGGCATATTTGAGAACTCCTCTAAACGTTTTGAATTAAGTGTTGCCATCGCCTTGACAGGCTCGACAAATTGATCTGCGAAACCGTGTTCAACGCATTCTTTACCATTGAGCCACGTTTCTTCTGCTAGCATTTCTGCTAATTCTTCCGCACTTTTACCCGTTTTCTTGGTATAAGCGGAAATAAGTGTTTCCTCGATTTTATCGAGTAAATCTGCGTACTTGCGCATATCTTCGGCATCACCACCCTGAATCCCCCAAGGCTTGTGAATCATCATCATGGCGTTTTCTGGCATAATGACAACATCACCCACCATTGCGATAACACTTGCCATTGAAGCGGCTAATCCGTCGATATACACAATTTTCTTTGCTGTGTGATTGTTCAGTAAATTGAAGATCGCCATGCCGTCAAATACTGAACCGCCCGGAGAGTGAATGTGAAGATTAATTTTTTTCACATTCCCAAGATCTTTTAATTGTTTTGCGAATGCTTTCGCACTAATTCCCCAGCCACCGATCTCGTCATAAATTGAAATTTCGGCTGTGTCATTTGCACCCGCTTTGATTGAAAACCAGCTCTGCGTATCGTTATTCATCTGAACGCTTGCCGCCGCCATCGTCACTGTTAGTGCCATCGCTGTTTTTTTCTTCATGTTTATTTCCTTGTGATGTATTAGTTAAATCTGTGTCGAATTTAAGACCTTTATCGCGGTTTTCTTGAACTTCCACTATGCGTCTGCGTTTCACTTCCGCTGGATTATGTCCACTCGCTCTTACCGCTTGACTTTCAGTTGCTAGACCACCACGAATACGAGTAGCCCAAGCCTGTGCCTCTTTCATTGGGTCGATCCAAGGCATTACAGGACCTGAATAAACCGCATTGAATAGCATTGATTGATCAACTTCTAATGGCACTTTAATTTCACCGCATAAGACAGCCATTTTTAGCCACTCTCGATAGACAGGTCGTGAAATGTGCGCGACAAAGTGATCTTGCAATACCGCGTAACCTTCGAAGCTTTCCACCAGTTCTTGGCGTTGACTTGAGTATGTGCCGTTATAGTCTCGAGCAATACTTGAGTAACTGGATCGAGTACCCGCTGCAGTCGCTCTTAATTGACCGTTTCTGAAATTCTCAAGATTGACATTCGGACGGTTTGAGTTAATCAATCCGATATCTTCACCTGGTTTCAGATCATCAATCACTGCACCTGGGGCAATATCAAACAGGCGTGGTTCATCGTTTTGCTCCTCATCGCCATAGAGTGCAGCATCACCTTTTTTAATGTACATCGTCATTGCCGCTGCAATACGTGCAGCAACACGTTCTGATTCTTCATAGTCTTTTAAATCAGCAAGGCGAATCATTACACCGTGCAACATTGAAATACCACGCAACTGATGAAGTCGCTTGCGTAAAGCGAGGTGCAACATATTCTCTGCAGCAACAGTTTTCACTTTGCCGTAGGTTTTTACTGATTCTTGCGGATTATCAAGAAAAACTTGATATGCAATTGGTCTACGCCAAGCGTTCAAGTGAATGCCTTGCACTAGCTTTTGCGATAGATCGTTATTCATTGGAATGAAATCAGGCTCTAATGCTTCCAGTGCGAATTGTGTTTTTGTACCATACTCAAATCCATAGACTTTACCTCGTACTAATTGTAAAAACACTTCACCGTCGCGCAACCAAGTGCGTAACAACATCCGCTCTAGCATTGGTCGAGTGTACATTCCCGTCACCTCAGGTGATACGGACCATTCCGCCCACTTTGTACGAATTTGTTCTGCTAGTTCCTCGTTGACCTCACCGTTTAAATTAAGTGGCTGCGGTTCAATGTGAATGCCTTTTGAACCAATAACACGTTCTTCCATTTTGTCTAAAATGCCGATAACAATGTCGTGATCTTGATCTAATGCTCTGGCTTGTTCGCGTAAACTGACCGCACTTTGTTTAATGCTAGTATTTGCTGCACTTTTCTCACGTTTTGCTTTATGCGTTCGATTCGGCATGGCGGCTTCATAAGCATTAAACGCCAAGCGAGATCGTGCACGTTGAGCCGCCCAGCTAGGCGAGAATACTGCAATTGCTTTTTCAATTAATTTCATACAAATCTCGCATATTTAATTCTGTGTTTTTTCGACTGCTGTCCAGTTTGTGCTAGCAATTCGTCAAGCATTGCTTGATAACGATCTCTTTGCTTCGATAATTCACTAATTTGAAAACTTACCGATCTGCCGTTAAAGCTCACTTGGCTTTGCGCGTTTTCGATCTTTTCATCAAGTGCTTTTATCTTTTGTTTTAGTTCTTCTGCTGTGTAGATCACAACCACCCCCCAGATTTTCCACCACCAAGCCAACTGCTTTTTTTCTTCGCTCGTGGTTTTGATTGCTTCGATACAACTTCTTCTACAATGTCGCTTTGCGCATTTCGTGAAACAGGATCATTACGAATCACTTCGGAATTAATTTCAGGTAATCTCGCCCAAGTCGGCACGTCTTTTTCATCACCCCATTTGATCCGCTCATAACCTCGCAGTAGTGCGATGGCATGCGCATAACAAAACAAGTCGAATGCTTCGTTGTTACCTTTACCAGGTTTCCGCCACTTGCCGTCAGGTCCTCTTTCTTCATACGTCAATTCATTAAAAAACCACTCACCAATCCACTCTGGAAAGTGAATATAATTAGCCCCCGCAGTTTCACGTGCGAGGGCATTATTAATGCGATCTTTTAATAAATCAGTTTGAAGTAAGTAGAGTGGTACATCACCACGTGCAGAAGCTCGACGATCTGAGCGCGTAGTATTATCCGGATAGCTTTTAGTGATTAATTTCTGTCGTTTTGTTGAGTCACCTTTGACTAGATAGACTTGCTTTGATTTACCATTACGTCTGCAACGTCGCCAGAATTTATACGCATTGTCAGTTACACCTTCTTCACCACCACTATCCACCGCCATTGCTAAGATCGGCATTAGGTGATTCTTGTTATAAACAAGCGGGTATTTCTTTTCGAGCACATCAGAAATGAGAATGTCCCAGTCTTCAGGAATCCGCGGATCAATCTCTTTCGTTTCACCGTGTTCATCAGGTCGAGTAAAAGAGATGTTATAACGATCAATTAGCCAACGTTCACCACTTTCACCATAGCCCACGATCTGAACAACAAAGCGACGTTTTTTACCGCCTTGTACGTCCACTGCAGCAATTAAAAACCGGCAATTTTCCGGCACTGTTTTTTCTTCGACTTCTTCTCGACGTTCCATTAATTCATCAGATCGTCGTTGTTCAAGTGCGGAGCGTGGAAGATATGGTAATCCGCAGTCAGTATTTGTAACTGCTTTTAGAGTTTCCTCGCTTCCTGTCATTTCATATTCATGTTCTGCAGTTAATAACTTATATATTAATTGCTCCCACTTTTGATAACCGGCAGCGGGACCTTCAAGCCAAAAAGAAGCAATACGTGTATTTCTTCCTTTTCCTTTAATTTTCCCTTTCTTATCTATTGTTTGCCCTTCTTTAAGCCAAACACCTTTTATATTTAACTCGCGTTTTAGCGATGGTTCGATTAAGTTTTGACAATGAGGACATTGCAATCGTGCTTTTTCGCTGGCTTTTACAAAGTCATCATCATTTCTATAACCAGTCATATTCGCCATGCTTGGTTCAAAGTATTCTTTACAATGTGGGCATGGCCAATAAAAGCGACGTCTGTCGCCCCGGTTATATAAGCTTAAAATCCCCGTTGTAGGTGGTGCTTCATGTGTTGATTTTGGATGATGTTTAAGATCAACAATGTCCTTTCCGGGTGAGCTTTCAACAAGCGTCATTCCTGATGACATAAATGTCGTGGTACGTTTTGACGCAAGAGAAAAGCCGTCACCCTCACCGTCAACATCATCAGGCCAGCGATCGTAATCAGTCAGCGCGACGTATTTGTAGTCAGACGACGACAAGACATTAATAGATGGCCATCCGATTTTTAATAAGTTTCCAGCACGAAAATATTTATCATGCACGTTATTATCGTTTTTGCGCGGACTTAGTCTTTTTGTGACTTCTGGAGAACAGCGGAAAGTACGATCCAACCTTTTTCGGCTATGTTCACTCGCTTTTTCTTGCGTTAATTGAACAAGTAAAAAGTCTGACGGATCACAGATAATTGAATAAGTGATCCAACCGTCAATTAATCCGATCGTTTTACCTGTTCGCGCAGGACCAACAAAAACAACCGCGTCGTATTCACGAGAACTTAAACAATCCATTGGCTCAATTAAATAACCTACGGTGTCTTTATCCCATTTGATAGAATTTCCACCACCAATGGGGACACGCATATATTCATAGACTGCTTCAGATACTTTCATTCGACGCGGTGCTTTCACTGAACTCGCTATATCTCGTCGAATATCTTTAGTAGATGCAAACATGGTTAATCCTCTGAATCATCATGATTGTTGTTTTGAATATGTAATGCCATTTGATCTCTTAGATCATCAATAATTTGTTGTACTCGCATAAGTGCTTTCGGTTGAAGTGCCGCGTCACGTTCTAAAATATCCGGCAATGTTTCTAATGTTTGAACTACCGCTTTTGCTAAAGCACTCATTTCTTGTGCAACTTCAAAAGCTGGAATTAACTCGCCCGTATCACGTTCGTACTTCAATCTTTCGTTCTCGGCTTGCCAAAAAGCTTTACGATCAAGTGGCATTAATGAATCGACATCCGTCGACATCTTTTCAGTTAACCCCATTCTGATTAAATCAGATAGAGAATAAAGTTTTAATTTTGAATTACTGCCAATTGCTGGCTTTAAACTAGAAACACGCTGAGATACCGTCTGGCGGTGCATTCCAACCAGTTCAGCTATCTGATTTATGTTTAATTTTATGTCGAATAAATTATCCATAATCTAAAAAACCCACTGATTAAAATTCTGAAAAAACTGATTAAAAATGCAACAAAAACCCGGATGATGATGATGACTGAAAATTCGAAAAACTGCCGAAAACCGCGA
>NZ_JBHUFP010000009.1:107548-151988 GCF_042681465.1 Pasteurella oralis | reverse complement strand
ATCCGTGAATTTAGTTTTCACCACGCCCTTTAGACGTGGATTTAACCTCGTCTTTTTTTGGCATAGTGGTTAATCCTTTTTTAAAATACTTGACTTGTGTGTATATGTGTGTATAATACTTGATTAAGGCAAAGGGGGGTATCACGTGAACTCTTTTAATTCTGTGCATTTTCTGTTTGCCACTCTCTTATCTTATCTACACGATTAAGACATACGTCACGCTCACGCTTTAAAATAACTGCATATCTCGACACATCGCCGTAAGTGCTACC
The DNA here is from genome assembly GCF_042681465.1 of Pasteurella oralis. NCBI lineage: Bacteria > Pseudomonadati > Pseudomonadota > Gammaproteobacteria > Pasteurellales > Pasteurellaceae > Pasteurella > Pasteurella oralis. Next base: position 151,716 of record NZ_JBHUFP010000009.1, on the reverse strand, counting down.
TGTGAATCCTGTTTTATCTAAGTGTGCGAGAAGTGCGGCTGGAATACTTGGGCACACTTGCGCTACGGGTTTACTGGCGCAAGAAGTCAACAATAGAACGAGGAGCGCGAGCATTAAAAGCGTCAGTGCTCTTTTCATCATGTGAAATAGAATTGATTGCATCATCTGATTTACTCCTAGACTCACTCTCAAGTCTGCTTATTTCGAGTGTGAGTTGTCTGTTTATTTCTTCTTGCTGTTTGAGCTTTTTGATACTTTCGCCCTGTAGTGAAATGGTTTGGGCTTGAATGGTGTTTTTGGCTTTTAAGTTAGAAATAGATTGGAACTGGAACCACAACGCGACACACAAGCCCAAAATTACGATGATCAAGATTTGTGTAAGTCGGCTAAACATAGCTCACGTTCCTTTTGTCTGCGAATTTCAAGTCCATGTAATACTTTACCGTTGGCGTATTTCCAGCGTGGAAATTGATCGCACATTGCTTGAATATCGCCATTTTTTGCGTGTTTAAATAACGTAGAATATTTCAGCTTAGAACATCCAACATTAAATGTGATTGATACCGCTGCCTCAAATGTACTTTGCGGTAAGTTCTTTCCACTTGCCCAGTTATTAACGCATTTTTCAGCCACTTTGATGTCATTTACCCAGCGTTTCGCTATCTCTTCGTCTGAATATCTTTTACGCTCGATCGGTAGTCCGCTTAATTCCGTGGAGCCAACACCAACGGTTAGAACATCAGCAGGACATTTATATGGTTCACGTGCGCAACCTTCAGCATTACCAATAATTTCTAGTCCACGCTCACCGGTGCGAATCTCAGTTGAGTGATTGGACATGACAACAGTGATAATCATTGCTACAGAACAAGCCGTTATCTTCTTAGCGTGTTTCATTCTATATCAAGCCCTTTTCTCAATCGTTGCACATGTAGCCGGTGAAGTTCTTCTTTTCGCTCTTCGTCACGAATTCTAATTTTTCTTTCTTCTTCTCTCGTTTTGAGTTTTCTTGCTTCTTCTCTAATTCGCACTCTTCGCTCATGAAATTTTGAGGATAAGTTAACGAGAGCGGTAACAATACCGATCGCAAGACTAACCATCATCAAGTTTTGTTGATCGCCTAGCCAAGCAAGTAAGCCACTAAATCCCGACCAGATATATGATTGCGTCCCAGCATCTTTCATTTTCATAATCTCCACCCCCTTGCCTTTGGGGTAATAAAAAAGCCCAGTCCGTTAAGACTAGGCTTGGTTAGAATTTCTGCTAGAATACTGTTCCCCAACAAATAAACTAGCAGAGGTTTAACATGGAATTATCAGTTAAAAGTAGTTATTACAATTATCCATTTCGTAGCGATAAAGGTGATAATAACGCCATAAATTACACGCCGAACGCAGGAGGTATGGATTTAGTGAACAATCCTGAGTTAATAGAAAATATTCTCGAAACAGAAAATCTCCCAGAATTAAAGCAAATCATTATAGATATGAACGGCAAGGATAGCCCATATATGACCCTCGGATGCGCAAATTGGCAAGCTAATGATAATTCTGGCATATTTACATATCTGGAATTTTCATTTAGAGATGTTATAACCGCAAACAATATTGAATTTATATCACAGATAGATAAACTCTTTCTTGATTGGTTATATAAACAGTCAGACAAACTAAATGTTAATCCAGATATTCTTGTGCGGGAAACGTCACGGAGAATTCACTGGGAATATCGCCCATTCTCTTATTACGACGATAAAGAACGCAATTTGATATACATGGAGATTGCATCTCGGGAGTTTCATGAGTGCGACCTGCTTTACAACTATGTTCGTATTTTTCTAATGAAGCATCTTGTAATTCCATAATCATCACCAATAAAAAACCCCGTCCATTTCTGAACAGGGCTATTAAAATTCATTTGGTGAATCATACTTACACTACGACCACCTTACAATAAAATAATAGGACAAGGTGACAAGCTTGTCAATACTTAATTTTTACATTATCGACACATTCGCTACAATTTCGCAGAATTAGAAAGCCTTTTACAAGAAGTTCGTGAATTATGGCTTTTGCTAGTTTTAGCTCCTTCTCTACGTTTCGTTTAAATGTTTTTAGACTTGGTACTCTAATTTTAGACTTGCCAGCACAAGGTTGCATCGGCACTTCATCGCTGTTATTTCTCAAAGTTACCGCGATTTTATTTATAGTGCATTTGTTTACATAATACGAGAACACAATAAAGCGAAGTGCCTTATCGTTTTTCGTGAAGAACTGATCTACTACTTCACTTATCATCATACCTGTTTCATCATCACATATGGCCTCGCTTGGTTCTGCTGGCGTTACACTCTGCATTAATCTACCAATGATATTAAATTGTGTTTTATCAAACCGTTCAGTTCTAATCCAGTTGCCCCACATATCCATCCACTTGTCAACAAAATATTCTTGTTCTTGTGTTAATTTTAATTCACTAAATTTCATTCCCCGCCCTCTAATTCTTTAATTTTGTTTTTGTACAGCGCAATCTTTGCTTTGATTTCGTCGTTTGTGAGTTTTAGTGGTGGATGGTCTTTTCTCTCTAACCTTTCTACTTCTTCAACACCAATCTTTCTAATGAGGTTGATTCTGTATTCTGTAACATTTCCACTTTTATGGTTATTACAGGCAGAGCATTGTTTATGGACGTTTTTTTCATCAAATCTTAGCTCTGGTGATGAACCGACTGTTTTATAATGCCCAGCATGCCATTGCCCTTGATGATAACGACAGCAACTAATACAAGGCTCATCTCTATCTCGTAATCTAATGAATTTATTAAAAATCTTTTGTAAATCGTTTAACCAATCCCTTCTTGTTTTTAACGCTTCTTTTCTTGCTCTCATTCGCTTTGCTGTTTCTACACGTTCAGCTTTCTGGATTTTTTCACGTTTCTTTCTTGCCTCTTCTTTACTTAGTTTGATAGCACAATCAACTGAACAGACTTTCTGTGTTGACTTGCTTTTCACAAAGTAGTTATCACAGACCTTGCATCTGTGTTCTTTGGGCTTATTTAAATTAACCATTGACAAATATTTCCTGCTTAATTAATATTCCTAACAGGTCTGAAAACCTAAATCCAGAGCGGTAATCCGCAACCGAAATCCTATGCGGTTTTTTTGTATCTAAATTTCGTGCTTCTTTTTCTCTATCAACAAATTTAGGCAAAAACGGTATATAAGAATCAATGTCGAGAGGGCGAGGAATACAATACCTTCGGGAAATAACTCCAGCCGAACTTTGGACGGTTTTTCAGCCTCTCGACACCACTCTGAAAAGTGGAAAATTTGAAAAATATCCAAAGGAAAAATTATGTCTAACTTAACCATTCTTAATAATTCAATCCGTACTTTAAATGACCTTTATTCATTAACTGATTTACACCGTCTTAGTGGTGGTGAAGAAAAACATCGCCCTTCTCATTTCTTACGCTTAGATCAGACTAAAGAACTAATCACAGTTATTAATAACGAAAATTCAAATGTACAGATCTGTACATTTAAAATAATTCGCGGCTCTCAAGGCGGAACATACGCTTGCGAAGAATTAGTTTTATCTTATGCAATGTGGATTAGTCCTAAATTCCACTTAATTGTCTTAAGAGCCTTTTTAGCAATGCACAGAGGTGAAGTAAAACCCCAACAGCTCGCTTTGCCTGAACCTGAAAAGAAATATACATTCTCATTTACTGAATACGAACTACAACAACTTGCTTGGGCTTGGTTTGCATTTAGTCGTTGTACTGAAACACTACGCAAACTTTATTCTCCATTGCAAAAATTAGGCTCGCATTTCGCAGTAGAAGCATATGGTTGCGGTGTGGATTACTATCACTTAGTACAAAATTCAAATGACACTATTAATCGCATAACAAAAGAATTTAAATGCGTAAGTCATAACAATTGGCGAGTGCTAGAACACGTTCGTAATTTCGATAAGAACGCAGTAATCTACAACCAAATTCACGATTAAAACTCCTCAAAAACCAACCGCACTTTGAGAAATCAAGTGCGGTTACTACCCCAAAATCCGTGTCTATCGTTAAATCTAACACCATGACTTACACCGTAAGCCGTCACATACTCAATTAAGCTTGCCATGCGCTTAACACTCATTCTTGCTGAGCTTTCGCGGATATTGACAAACTCACCCTCTAGACCTGGTACAACGTCTGCTTTTTCATTGGTAGCCATCGCATGACCTGAAATAAACAGCACTTTCCATTGTTCCATCGTTAGCTTACGTCCCATAAACTCAAGCTGGCTTGCAACGTCTTGACACATCGCATGGAATTTGGCGTTTTGCTCGAGGTTGCGTGTTCTTGGCTTAATATCAATCACTAATGGATTTGTTTCTATCTCATTACCTTTCTCGTCTTTTACGATTTTTGGTAAAGGTAACGTTTTAATGAATTCAATCGCATTTAACCGTACTTGTTCTGAACGTAAGAAGAATTGGTTTTTAATTTCCATGACTAGACCTCATTTCCCCAGACATCCCAACCATCAGTAGTATTGCGCGCGAACAATTCAATGCGTGGCAAGTCGCCCATCAATTCCACAATCTTTTCACGCACAACGTCAGGCTTTTTGCTATGATGTTGAACTGGTTCAACAACAACTTGTGAAACGCTCGCATTTACTCGTTTTGGCTTTCCTCTCGTTGCAATCAAGCACACTTCACTATTCGCGCGAGTCCAGTTACCACAGCCAAAGAAGTAGGTATTAGTCTGTTTCTTGTTAGTCTTAACCCAGTTAAACCCTATCGTTTTATACTCAAACCCCCACGCCTTGATTGCTTCTAACGCTTTGTCGAGAAGTGGAAACGTAGCCCACAGAAATAAAATGCAATCTTTATCTGCTATCTCGCTCACTGGTATTGACTTAATCTCACTAAACGTCATCGTGCTGTAATGATTTGTTGCCGCACCATTGCTAGCTTTATTTGAATAATTCCACGGCGGGTCGGCGTAGATGATTTGATATTTTTTGTCTGTGTTAAATTGAATACTCATGCAGCACCTCTACGAGCATAATTCTTGAATTCCATCTGCTGCACTGGCTTTTCATTAGTAAATTGATATGCCAACGCTTGATCGCAATCTACAAAATGCCCTTTATCAAACTTCATATAAGCCGTTCCAAGTTCACCAAAACGATTTTTAGTGATAATTGCCTCTGAATAATCGTTATCACTGTCTTTTTTGTATGCCTTTTCTCTGTAAAGCATAATGATTTGGCTGGCATCCTGTTCGATTGAACCGCTATCTCTTAAATCAGAGTTCTGAGGACGTCTATCACCACGAGAATCAACCTCACGGTTTAGTTGACTTAGTAAAATGATTGGTACATTAAAGTTTTTAGCGAACGTTTTAAGCGTACTTAATGAATCCTCAATTAATTGGCTCTTATTCGCACTTTTAAGCGAGCCGTGATTCATTAATCCAAGATAGTCAATACAGATTGCGGAAAGTGGTCCTGTATTGCTTAAATGACTTTCTGTGATAGATACAATCTCATTTGCTGATAAACCACCACGATCGACAAAGTAAATGTGATGATCTTTAATTTTCCCTAGCCCATCACCGACTCGACCAAATTCAGTTTGATCCATGCAATTTGGATTGCGGAGTTTTCTAACTGGAACATTTGCATTGGCACTTAAAATGCGGTCCATCAATTGTTGATTAGCCATTTCTAAGCTAAAAAATAAGACTGCGCCTTTTTGCTCTGCAATATTGCGAGTGAGTGTTAAAGCAAACTCTGTTTTACCCATGCCAGGGCGACCAGCGATAATAACGATATCAGTCGGATTAATACCGCCTAAAATGTTATCTACAGCCTCAATACCTGTATGAAGAAGTCTTGAATTGAAATCTTGTTTACTGCGTTTTTCTAAGACGTCAATATATTCATCAACCAATTCCCCCATGACGACAGGCTTAACTTCAACTTTACTGCTTAAAAGCTTTTGCATTTCAGAAAGTGCTTTTTCTGTGATTTTTTCTGCCTGTTCGTCTCTTGCTTGAGATAGTTTTGCAGCCATTTCAAGCATGGTTTTTTGTGCAGTGCGATTAACCCAAAATGACCGCACTTTATGCGCATAACCAGTAAGATTCGCGGGTGTAATTGTGTTTTTCACAATTTCTGCCAAGTTGGCGAAGTCTTCGCCAAAATCTTGGTGTAGTAAAATAATATCGATCACGTTATCTTTGCGTGCTTGTTTACGAATGTTGTTATACATTGAACCAAGTTGATAAGTAGCGAACATTTCAGGCTCCAACCATGTCATCACTTCACGAGCTTGAGCAGTTAATCCACCAGCAAGAAACGAACCAATTAAACTGTATTCAAGGTCATACGTTGTGTTTTTCATAGCGCACCCTCGATTGTTTTATCCATAACTTTTTCCCTCACGATATATTCAAAATCAGCACGCCAGCCACGATCATTCTCGCCAAAGTAAAACGGTCTTGCTGAGTACATAAAATCCAAGAAATAATTTTTAAATGTTTCTGCATCACAAGAACCAAAGCGTTTTTTCATGACGCTAGCAAGTCTTCTAATCTTTCGTTTTCTTGAGTCGCTAAGATTTTTTGGATCTGCAATCATTGGTAGATTTCTGTCAGTATCACGAACACAGTCGTTGTATGCTTGTGCTATTCCTGAGTAATCAATATTTGGTGATTTTTTATTTTCAAGAACTTTCCCACCGTCACCATCAGCGTTAGCTGATTCACCCGTAGGGGTAAGGGGTATATCTTGTGTATAGATCTCTTTATTCTTATGGTTATTGGTATGGTCATTTTGACCACATGACATCTGGTCATTTTGACTATATCGATCATCCCATTTTGACCTCATGGATGAACCGTTTTGGTCACATCGCATCTGGTCATTTTGACTAGTCAATTCTTCAATTTTTTCATAAGCAATTGAGTACCATTTTGTTTTATCCATTTTCATTTTATTCAATTTGTTTGTAGATAAAATCAAACCCATTTCTTCAAGTCTTTTAATCGTTCTTTGTATTGTTTTTTTCGACCAAAAAGGAAATACTTCGCACCATTCATCAATAGTGTTATATATCCAAGTACGGTCTTCGTATTTGTGATTGCTGATATTGAGAAAATAATGCAATTGCTGAACAAAGATCGCCTCATTCAAGCCAATAGCAACGGCAAGACTAGGGATAACTTGTAATGGTTGTTCATTAATTAATAGCTTGCTCATCCTCTACCTCTCCACTCTGTTTATCTTCTGCCTGATAGTCCCAACGCTCTAATAATCCATCTACACAATATTCTAGTAATTCATCCACCCGAACAGGTCTGTTGAATCTCTCCATATCACACCACCATCGAATACTGGGCTACTCGTTTACCGCTTGGAACTGTAATCATTTGAGATTTGATTTCATAACCACGCTTTTTAAGCTCATGAATACGTGCGCCAAGACGTAGGCAGTTGAAACGTCTCTCTGCATCTAAGTGCGTTAATTTCTCGCCATTTTTTAACGCTTTTAAAATTTGCGCACTTTGTGCTTTACTTTCGTTTTCGTTTAAATTAATATTTTCCATAGTATTTTTTTCCATAATTAGCCACTGTTGCCGCAGTGGTTTTTTATTTGCCTTTCTTCTTTTTTCTCGCCAATCTCTTAGCCTTATCCAGCAAGTACGTCATTACATCTGGTTTAAATGAGCTGCGCTGACGGTACTCTTGAATGCAGGTAGAAATAATTTCATTAGCTGTTATCACATCTACCCCCCCCCTGCGATAGGAAGAGACGCAATTGTTTGGTGATAAATTCTTCTGAGTTCATTGCGCTAACTCCATTTTTAAGCAAATAGCTTGCTCAATTAATTGTTCCACTTCTGCTAAGATTCTTTGTTTTTCACGTTGAGATAAATCACGCCCAAGTTCCGAATCAGTCTTGACAGAATTTTTAATCTCTTTTCCGACTTTTCCGCTTGATTCCGCGATGTCTAGAAATCGAGAAAGCACATCTTGACCACACTCACTACATCTAGGCATCGGCACAACAATGTGATCGATTTGTGCCGCTATTGCTGAGATCGTTTTCTTGCTTTGAACGGTGGCGATTAATTCAATCGCTTCGATAAAGCTCAATTGATTCTGTTCGCAATCCACGTTGAGTTTGTTGCCAAGAAGGTTTGGCGACTTCTCTAACGTATAAGCAAGAGAAGTAATACCGCCTGAACTATTCTTACAATCTCGGTGTAACAATCTCTGTATCTCTTTGCTATTCATGAAAATTTTTCCTTTTTTCTTGAAGATTGTTTTTTAGTTAGTTGGTAAGTTAGTTTTGAACAGAAGGGAAAATGTCATCTAATGAGCAATTAACGCCTAGCTCGTTTAGTTTTCTAACAATCGCTTTCGCATTAAAAAGTGTTGGCGTTCTTACCCGAGCTTCATAATTGCCAATTCTTGACTGTTTCCAGCCCATCTCTTTTGCGAATTTAGCTTGAGATAAGCCTGTCTCCTTTCTGTATTTTTGTAAGTTATTCATACAATATCCTTAACACATTAAACACAAATTTCGTGTTTATTATAAACACGACCAAACACAAATAGCAACTTGTTTTAACACTTATATAAACACGCTATGTGTTATATAATTCAAAAGAGGTGTTTTTATGAGCAAAATTATCGACAGAATTAAGTCAAAGAGACTCGAATTAAGACTTAGCCAAGCAAAACTAGGTGAGCGTATAGGGTGGAACCAATCCAGAATTGGTAATTACGAGGCAGGCACTCGTGAGATGGATGATTACATTCTAGGAAAAATAGCTGAGGGACTTGGCGTGACTCTTGATTGGCTGAAATATGGCGATCAAGGAAAAGTAGAATCCAATGTGAAAGATATTGGCTCATTTGATTTATGGGATCGCAATACCCCACTGCATGACGAAGATATCGAAGTACCATTTTTACAAGATATTAGGCTTGCTGCTGGTAATGGATTTGCAGATGACATCATGGACTACAACAATTTTAAATTGCGCTTTTCTAAAGCAACATTACGTAGACAAGGTGTGCAATATGAAAATGCAGTCTGTGTTGTGGCAGAAGGTGACTCAATGGAACCTGCAATCCCAGATGGAGCAACTGTTGGTGTAGATATGGGGAATAAAGTTATTCGTGATAACAATATCTATGCAATCAATCACGGCGGATTATTACGCATTAAAATTTTAAACAAAATGCCAAATGAGCAAGTATTGATCAGAAGTTTTAACTCAACATCATACCCAGATGAAATAGTAAACCTAGATGAAATTGTAGTGATTGGGAAAGTATTTTGGTATTCGGTTTTGTTGTAGGTCTTCTGGTGGTCTGTGCTTTGTGATTAGGGATTTTAATTTAAGGAAAAATATGACATTAAAAAGACATAACTTCAATGTTAGATTCTATTCTGTTTGTTCAAATAATAGTTTTAAATTTAGAGATTTAGTGAGCCATTTTAAAGATGATTCAATGCCAGTAGTAACAATAGGAAATTATGTGCGAAGAATACATATTTTTTCTGATAATTCAGATTTTGATAATTCAATATCTGGTTATTTTTCAACATTTAGAGAAGATCTCTTCCATAAAGGAAATAAAAAGACAGGCAAAGAAGAACTTATAAATCTTGAAGATGATGAATCTATTATAGAAAGAAATTACTTCAAACTATTTTATGGGAGAGAAAAAGAAGTATTAATATACCATAACTCTTCTCTATATGGGAATATAAGAAATTTTGAAAGTTACATTACAAACTTGACCCAGCAAATATCAAGTGATAAAAAAGTCCATCAAATAACAATAACTGAAATTGGAGCAGAAGATTTTTATCCAAATAACAGAAATACACCACTAACTCAAATAGAATATAAAATTTCCAGACCTAGAAGCAAAAAACCAAGAGATGGTGAAGATCCTTGGGTTCAAGAGCAATTTGATGAAATGAAAGAGCTTGGCGTAGTAACTCAAAGGGTTATTCTTTATTCAAGAAACGGTTTGTTACCAGATGCCTGGAATCATGTAAAGACACTTCTTAATCTCGACAGAACGAGCATGTTGAAAGTAAAACTCAAAGATATGGAGCAACCTATAGACTTAATTCATAATGTATTAAAAGATAGATTTTCAATTCAAGCATTATCAAGAGAAGAAGTTGAACCCCAAAAAATTTTTTCAGAAATTCATAACATGAAAGAAAAACACAATGATATACTAAAAGAGTACCTTGATGATGAGGAGTAGCTAAGGAGATAAAAATGCACATTAAACATTGGAAGAAAATAGCGTTTGTTGTTAGTTTTGGTGTGCATTTTTATTTATGGCAAAGTGGCTCCTTTGCTGGTTTTACTCTTGATGAAACTCATGAGTTAAGCAATAACCTGTTCTCTATATCAGCAACGCTAATAGGATTCATTTTTGCAATAGTCGCTATTTTAGTTACAATCACGGAAAATCCACTTATAAAAAAAATGAGAAAAAATGGCATGTACTCTGAAATAATAGATCATCTTGGCTATCTAATAGCAGGATTCAGCATAACAATGCTACTTAGTTATACCTGTTTGTTATTTTCTGGTGAATTATTAAATTATTTATTAATTTGCACTTCTTTTATCTTTATGTATAGCATGCTTATGCTGATTACTGATATGTTCAAGAGATTAAAATTAACATTTAGAAATTTAGACTAATTCTATAAACCGCCTTATCTAAGGCGGTTTTTCTTTACCTGAAATTCCCCCCCTCATCTCTTTTCTGTGACATAGCTCACAAATTCAGCAATTAATCAAAAAATCTCAAAAATATTTTTCTTTTATAATCACACAATTAACACAAGAAAACACAATTTATTTAAAATAAATGTGTTTAACATGTTTACAAATAAACACAAATAGTGTTTAATAAACACATTAAAACGAGATACACATCTCACGCTCTTTAAAAATCTACATATCACAAGTTAATCAAATATAGTCTTATTGATTAAGTAGTCTGTGATTGCGACACAATTTGGTTAAGTGGATTAAGGTTACTTGATTAAGACCTCCACGTGCTAGCGACATAAATCAAGATTCACTTAAAAGCGCATTTAAATAATAAGAATACGCTTTCAAATGAGAGAGAAAGGAGCAAGATATGAAAGTATCGAAAATGCTAAAACAGGCTAAACGCATTGCTGAAAAACAATCGAAATTAACTGCTAAAAAAATGCCTAATAGAGTTAATAAGGCGTTGATTGATGTTCCAGTTAAGGCTAAGAAATTAAGCAATATTGCGAATTATAACTGCAATAAAGGGAAACTTGGCGTTAATACAGTAAGAGCTGTACAGAAACGTAGATTGGGTTGTAGAGAATTAATCAGATAAAAGGATATAAATATGAAAGTAGTAATTATTGTTATTGAAGCTGAAGAAAACAAAAACAAACTGCCTGAAGAAGTTAAAGAGCAAATTTTCCAAACGGTTTTAGAGAGTGCAAGCCGAAGCACAAGCTTCTTGCCAGAAGAACTTGCTGCTTCGCTCATTGAAGCATATAAGAAAATCAATCTGTCTTAAGTCCACGTTTTTTTGCTTCCTCATAAATCTCTTCTGCAATATCAAATAACTCTTTGAGGCGTTTTTTTCTAAGGGTTCTATTTTGTATTGTTAAATAATGATCGGAGGAGGCTGACTGAAAAGCTAAAGATAATGCATCTTTAAAAGAAAAATGTTCCATAATTTAATCCTTATTTTGTGTTGTGGTATTAAAAATATACAGTTAGCACAAAATAAAATCAATTCCTTATGTGTTGTGGTGACAAGTAAGGGCGAGTTTTGTGGTTCTCGTTAAAAAAACCGCATTGACACCCACCGCTCTTTCGGATTAAGATAACCGCACTACAAGCCGTTTAAAACGGCTTTTTTTGTATCAATTTTAGGAGAAATAACTAAATGGCTAATGATGTAATTTTTGTACAAGACACAGAAATTAGAGTGATTCAGCAAAATGATGAAGATTACATTAATATCACGGATATGCTCAAGGCAAAAGATGGTGAGTTTTTTATTAGCGATTGGTTAAGAAACCGAAATACGCTTGAATATATTGGCATTTGGGAAGAATTAAACAATCCAAATTTTAATTATGGCGAATTCGCCATAATTAGAAACCAATCTGGCCTAAACCGATTCAAAATTAGCGTAAAAGAATTTGTGGCGAAAACAAATGCGATTGGGTTACAAGCAAAAGCTGGACGTTATGGTGGAACTTATGCTCATAAAGATCTCGCCCTTGAATTTGCAATGTGGATTAGCCCTGAATTCAAGCTCTACCTAATCAAAGAATTCCAACGCCTCAAACAAAAGGAAACTGAAGAAAGCAAATTAGAGTGGAGTGTTAAACGGATTCTTAGCAAAGCAAATTATCGCATTCATACCGATGCAATTAAAGAACACCTAATTCCTAGCTTACTTAACACTAAACAACATCAATTTGTTTATTCAAGTGAAGCTGATATACTAAATCAAGCTTTATTTGGGCAAACAGCTAAACAATGGCGAGATAACAATCCTGATTTAAAAGGTAATATGCGAGATTATGCTACTATTGAGCAATTAACAGTACTTGCAGGATTAGAAAGCCAAAATGCCTTATTAATTCAACAATGTATACCACAAGAAGAACGCTTGGCTATTCTAAATCGCCTTGCAATTCAACAAATGAATTCATTGTTACAAACAAAAGCAATTGAGCAACTCAAAGAAAAACCATTGCTATTAGAAGAATAGCTTTAAAGCCCATTGACATAATACACCCTTTTATTTTACTATCTGCCTCAAGGTGTCGAAACCTTTAATGTACAAGGCGGATAGTGTAACTGGTCGCCAAGAGCGACTTTTTTTATATCCGTAATCCTGACTATGTCGGGAGGGCGACTAATACAATACCTTCGGGGAATAAGTCCAGCCCTTACCTTGTACGGGGTTTTCGAACCTCCCGACGCCATTGTCGAAAATGGCTTGTTCTAAACAAATAGTACGAGGATTATATTATGTCAACTCAACTCTCAACATTCCTTTTTGAAACACACATCATCCGCACTTTATCTATTAACAATGAACCTTGGTTTATTGCCAAAGATATTTGTAAATCACTTAATATCGCCAATGTCAGCGATGCACTTTTAAAGCTAGATGGCGATGAAAAAATGATTTTAGATAATACCCTCGGTTTAACCGAGAGTATCGCAAGACAGGTTCAAGAAGTAAATTTAGTTTCAGAAAGTGGAATGTACACCCTAATTTTACGTTGTCGTAACGCAGTGAAAAAAGGATCTGTTCCACACCGCTTTAGAAAATGGGTGACTGCAGAAGTCCTCCCCCAAATCAGAAAAACAGGGAAATATGAAGTCCAGTCACAACAGCTCGCTTTGCCTGAACCTGAAAAGAAATATACATTCTCATTTACTGAATACGAACTACAACAACTTGCTTGGGCTTGGTTTGCATTTAGTCGTTGTACTGAAACACTACGCAAACTTTATTCTCCATTGCAAAAATTAGGCTCGCATTTCGCAGTAGAAGCATATGGTTGCGGTGTGGATTACTATCACTTAGTACAAAATTCAAATGACACTATTAATCGCATAACAAAAGAATTTAAATGCGTAAGTCATAACAATTGGCGAGTGCTAGAACACGTTCGTAATTTCGATAAGAACGCAATAGTCTACAACCAAATTCACGATTAAAACTCCCCAGAAACCGACCGCACTTTTTATCGTGTGGCGGTTTTCTGCACCCAAAATTCAGCAAATTGAACAAAAAGGAAACGATTATGAAACACACCAATCTATGGAACCTGCTCGCAGCAATTATTATCGCATTTGTTCTTGGCATTAGCTGTCATCCAGTCTATTCAGCAGAAATCGACTGGGAAGCGCAAGCAAAAGCAGAATGGATTATCCAACACGGCGACAATCAAGTCACACTAACAGAAGAAGCCGAGCGTTATTTAATGAAACAAACACTAATCATTCAGGAGTTCTATGAAAGTTCAAAAAGAAATAGCTTACACAGCTCGGATAAATAGAAATCCAAGCGGATCGTTTTATGGTGCAATTTATTGTAACGGGGTCTTATCCGAGAAAACATGCAACATGATGAACGAACATGTTGCTGCAATAGCACTAAATAGAAGAATTGATTTTTTAAATCTTGATTTAAAAGAAAAGATTCCAAAAATTAAGGTGTGAATATGAATATGACAGATTCGCAATTAGCAAGAGCTGTTGATATGCGAGATATCGCAATGCTTGATGAAATATGCGATCACGAAATATCAGAAGAGCAGCAAATAGCGCACTTTGAAGAACAAGTGAAACTTGGCAACACTTGTGAGTTTTATTATTTAACCGAGCAGTTATCTAGTGATGACAACTTCTGGTTAGCAATTGGTAGTGGTGCTGATTATCTCAAGATTAGAGATGAGCACATTTTTAACATTGTAGTGAACAAGAAATACTACGAAAAAGAGGATTTTTTAAGATGAAACAAGTCGCAACGCAACAAAATAAACTTCCAAGTGTTAAAGAGTTTTTTGAAAAACCAGTGGTTAAACAAAAAATTCAGGAATTAGTTAATAAAAACGCAGCAACATTTTCTACTAGCGTTCTTCAAATTGTGAACAGTGATTCACGTCTTAAAGGTGCAGAACCAATGACGATCTTTAACGCTGCATGTATGGCTGCAACGCTTAACTTACCACTCCAAAATGGTTTGGGATTTGCGTATATCGTCCCATATAAAAACAATAAAACGAAGAAATACGAAGCACAATTTCAGATTGGCTATAAAGGTTTGATTCAACTTGCACAGCGTTCAGGACAATTTAAACGACTTGTTGCTGTTCCAGTTTATAAAGAACAGCTCATTGAGGAAGATCCAATTAATGGCTATGAATTTGACTGGGGAAAAAAGCCAGCAAATGGTGAGGTTCCCATTGGTTATTACGCTTATTTCAAACTGTTGAATGAGTTCACGGCAGAACTCTATATGACAACCAGCGAGATCAACGAGCACGCAAAACGATATAGCCAGACTTATCGCTCTTACTTGCAGAAAAAAGAGCAAGGGCAATGGGCGACAAGTGTTTGGGCTGATAACTTCGATGCAATGGCACTTAAAACTGTTATGAAGTTATTACTATCAAAACAAGCACCTCTATCTGTTGAAATGCAGAAAGCTGTACTTGCAGATCAGGCTGTTGTTCAAGATGTAGAAAAAGGCGAATTTAATTACACCGACAACAATAACATTCAAGATGCCGAGTTTACGGATTTACAAGTAAGCAGTGAGCAATTTGAACAATGTAAACAAAACATTATCAATGGTGAAACAACATTGCAAGAGCTTTGCGATGGTGGTTTTGACTTTTCAGCCGCACAGTATGACGAATTGGAGCAAATAGAAAATGAACGAAACGGAAATGTACAATCTTAAAGTTAGATGTTCAATGCTCCACCGCTTGATTGGCGAGCCTAAAACAAAGGCTGATAAAGAAGCTGGTAAAATCACAGAAACAGCAAAAAGTGCGGTGCGTGAGATTGTAAAGTTCGATCTGTTTGGTTATGAATCCTTTGAGGGTAATAAATACACTCAAAAAGGCAACGATCTTGAAGAGCAGGCAATTAAATTAAGTGGCTTAAAACGAGGTTTACCACTCAAAAAGAACACCGAACGCAGAGAAAATGACTTAATTACGGGGGAATGTGATATTTACATTCCCTCACGTCGTTTAATCGTTGATACAAAATGTTCTTGGGATATTGGTACACACCCTTTTTTCATTGATGAAGCCGAAGACAAGGCAAAGAAAGCTGGCTATGACATTCAAATGCAAGGTTATATGTGGCTTTGGGATTGTAAAGAGGCACAAATCGACTTCATTCTACTCCCTACTCCACTAGATTTAATCAAAAGCTATGAGAATGCAGAAAAGTTTGTTGATTTGGTTGAACAAATACCGCAGCAGAAACGCATTACAACAGTTGTAGTAAAGCGTGATGAAAAGGTTATTGAAAAGATAAAAGAGCGAATTCCCAAAGCACAGGGTTATTACCAACAGTTAATTAAGGAAATGAGTTAATTATGAGAAAAGGCAGTAGGAAAATATATCAACTTGATGAAGTTAAGCAGCGATTTATGGATAAAGTTGTTAAAAATCCAGATAGTAATTGTTGGGAATGGGTCGGGTCAATCCATAATAATGGGTATGGTCGTTTTAACCCTTTTAGAAGAACAATGTACGCACACAGATTTTCTGCGCTTTTAAAATACGGTTTCATTAGAAATGACCTTGATGTTTGTCATCGGTGTGACAACAGAAGATGTGTTAATCCTGATCACCTTTTTATTGGAACAAGAAAAGAAAATATGATTGATGCTTCAAAAAAAGGTAGAACAACAAAAGGAAGGAGATTTAGAGCAAAATTGACTATTGATGAAGTAATAGAAATAAAGAAAAGAGTTTTGAAAGGCGATAAATCAATAGATATTGCAAATGATTTTAGTGTTTCGCCAAAAGCTATAAATCAAATAATAAACCGAAAAACCTGGAGAGATGTATATGTCAGTTAATAAATGTATTTTTATCGGAAGACTAACTCAAAATCCTGAAATTAGATCTATGCCTAATGGAGATACTGTTGCAAATATATCCCTAGCTTTAAATGAAAGATATAAAACAAAAGATGGCGAAATAAAAGAAACTGTAGAATACATTCGCATTGTGTTCTATCGTCGTCAAGCTGAAATTTGTGAGCAGTATCTTAAAAAAGGCTCTAAAGTTTATGTGGAAGGTAAAATTCAGACACGTAAATGGCAAGATCAGAACGGACAAGAGCGTTATTTAACAGAAATCATTGGTAATAGTCTACAAATGCTAGACAGTCGCCAAGATTCACAAGCTCAAGCTAATGCACAAGCACCACAAAATAATGCTTATGCGAATGCGAAAGCTGGAAAGCCTGTACCGCAACAAGTAGATAACTTTGAAGAAGACAGCATACCATTTTAGAGGTGGGAAATAAGAAAGACACAGAACAACAGCCACTTTAACGAGTGGCTTTTTATTCACTCAACAAACAGTGAGAAAAAATGAAAGAATTTAACTCATCTCTTTTAACAGAAAGAGAAAATAAAATTTTCTCTTTATATTCCGAACAACAAGAAACATATAAATCCATTGCCGGGAAAATGAATATTTCCTCCAATAGAGTTAGACAAATTCTCGTTAGAACCTCTAGACGTATTTGGTCTTTCGTGCGTGATATAAAAGAAGTAGATGAAAGTGAGTTTCCATTTCTTTTTGAGTTGACATTTCATTCCTTGCGAACAATTAAGACAAGCCCAAAAGAGGTTATATTTGAGCTAGATAATCTAGATATTATTGTAAGTGCAATAGGAAAAATAAAAAATATGAAAAATAGAAAACCAGTACAAATTATCAGGGAAAAGGACTTTATCACTGCATTATGTAACGATGGAACAATTTTTAATTATGATTTTTCACTCAATGAATGGATAGAGTTAAAAGAAATTCCACAACCATTACATGATTTAACGCAAGAAATATTACCCAAGAATGCAAAAGCCGAAGAGCTAAAAGCTATTCTAATTCATGATCTTGAATTTACAGTTCGAACAGAAAACTGCTTAAAAGCAGAAGGGATTGTAACAGTTTATGACCTTGTTCAATATGATGAGATTTTTTTGCTTAAAACGCCAAACTTAGGACGAAAATCTCTCAATGAGATTAAAGATGTCTTATCTAATAGAGGATTATCACTAGGAATGCAATTTTAACAATCAGGCCACCACTGCGGTGGCTTTTTTATTGCACAAAGGAAATTAGTATGTTTAAAAAATTACTCAAGCATCTAAAGTCTAAAAGCGATTTAATCGACGAAATTAACGAATTAAAAGGTGTCTTAGATGAAAAATGCAGAGCTTTATTAAAATTACGTGCAGATTCGCAGCATAGAGAAAGCGAACTACTAAAGATGATTGAATTTAAAGATTCTCAAATTGCTGACTTTGAACGCGTTCGTCAGGAAAAAGACGAATACATCAAGCGTTTAAAGATAAAGTGCGGTCAAATGGCACATGAAAATAGAATGAGAAACAAGAAGAAGTCTAAATTTAACAAGAAAGGAATTTAACTATGACAGAAACAGTAACAATCACAAAAGCAGAATATGAAATGTTATTAGCTAATACAAAGAGAATGAATTTTCTTGAGCGTTATCGACCGTCGATGACAAAAGACAGAGAAGAAGAAGGAGTTGAATTTTCAGTTGATACACACGGAATAATTGATACTTTGCGCTACGGTAGCGTAACAGAATGCATTGATGGTGCAATCAATGATATGCGAGAGCTTCAAACAGTATTTTGGGTCGGCAAAGAAACAGAAATATATGCTGCACGTTCACTTGAAGAGTTAGTTTTAGAAAAATGGTTCACTGAAGTAGAAATGGATGAGTACAAACGTGAGGGTACTTGGGGTGTGGTTACTGATTTAGATGAAGAGCTTAATGTCTTCAATGAAGAAACTGGGCTTAAAGAGAAAACAACAATTAAAAAGTTATTGGAAGATTGTGTAAATTTTCCAGACCAATTGCTTGCTAGCTACAATTGAGGTGGGTTATGACAGAAACAGAAAATAAATATTTTTCAATAGACATCTGCAACAATAATAGTATTTCTTTTCACAGCAGCAAAGAAGAAGCTAGAAAAGAGTGCTTGAACTGTGCAGAAGAGCTGCATCAACAATGTGTTGATGATCAAGATATGCAATTTTATGAAAATTGTGTAGATAGTGCGGTTTATGGTCTAGTTCTCGGAAAAGTTGAATCTAAAACAAGAGAACTAAACGAAGAAGAAAAACAGTCTGGTTTGTATGGTGGGATTGATTACATCGTTGAGAAACCAGAAATTGTTGAATATCAGAAAGATGATGGCTGGATTAGTGTAAAAGATAGATTGCCTCAACCAATCGATACATCCACAGAATACAGAAATCAAGAAAACAAAAGTGTAATTTATTACACAGAAGACGATGAGTATTGGTTCATAGGATTTGGTTGGTATGTTTACGGAGATAAAGAAGATTGTGACGGATATCTAATTCCTTACTGGGAATTAGAAGACACTGGACTTACTGAGGTTGACGTAACCCATTGGCAACCACTTCCACCACCACCGACAGAGTGAGAATATTTATGGAAAAAGATTGGATTAAAAATCTTAAAGTTGGCGACACCGTGTATTTTGTAGAAACAGGAGGACGATCAACATTTGATTGTGAAACCGAAGTTCTAAAAATCGGAAGAAAATATGTAACAATTAGAGTGTTTAATCAAGATAGAAAGATCAATTTATCTGATGGGTGTGAAGAAAGTAAATATGGAGCGTTATACGGTAGGATTTATAGAGATAAAAAAGACTACTTGCATGAACTAAAGTTAATAGAATTAAGGTTCGCAGTTAAAAAGAAAATAACATCAAACTACTTTAAATTAACATTAGAAGATGCTGAGGCTATAGATAATATTTTAGATAAATACACAGAATAACCGCAGCAATGTTTATTTGACAACCGCCGCTCTTTGATTTAGGATATAACCACTTTCAACAGAAAGTCGGCAAGCCACAATTAAGTGGCTTTTTTTGTATCTGAAATTCAAGAGTAAACTAAAATGAAATCAGTCAAATCCGAATTAACTAAATTAAAAAATACGATTAATCAGAAAATCAACAAAGAATATGATTGGTTAGATAGCGGAATAACATCTGTTGAAATAATGCAGGAAATAGAGAAAACCTATGCCCTGCTTGATAAATTTGACAATGTTAATAACTCGCTTGAAATAGCCTATGCTAAATATCATTGTCTTAAATTGATTAAACATATTAATTACATTCTTAATAAAAGAAGAGAAACAAAAAAATGGGATAAACGAGATGTGCTATCTTTTATAGCTCATTTAGTAAAACTTCGATTAACAATTCGAGAACTCTATTTCATCGAAATAAAAGGTGAATTAAGAACCGAAGAAGAACGCCAAGCTATTGCAGCAGATATTGCAAAAGTAAAAGCTAATTTAGAAGAGCATATTGCGCTAGAAGAACAATTAGTAGAAGACAAAGAGGAGTTTGAGAATCTAAAAAGTTCATTGGTAATACTCAAAAAATCCTACGATGAAGCACAAGAACAAGCAACTGAAATTGCCGAATGGCACGACCAATCAGATACATTGAGCAGCGATATTTCTAGTTATGCAACAACCGCACAAAATAACCTGACAAAAATCACCACATTGGCTACAACAGCTGAGACCAACAAACCCAAAATAGAAAAATACCACACGGAGATTGAAGAAATGATTAAATTATTCAATAAACAGAAAGAAGAAATTCAAGAAATCATTGAAGATGCCAACCGAGCAAGTATGGCTGGTTCATTTAAAGCGCAGGCTGAAAATATCAACGAAAAAATGAAAAATATTGATAAAATTTTACTTGGTTCACTTATTGCCACTTCTATCATCTCATTTATTAACTATTCAACAAGTCTAAGTACACAAGATAACCTTAATATTTTGCAATTTCTCTCTAAATCTATTGTAACAATTCCATTACTCGTGATTGCGTGGCTAAAGGCTAAAGAACGAGCTTATCTCTTCAGATTAAGAGAGGATTATAACTACAAGTATTCCTCAGCAATGGCATTTGAAGGCTATAAAAAACAAGTGCAAGAACAAGACCCAGCATTACACCAACAACTTTTACAAATTGCGGTAGATAATTTAGGGGTAAATCCAACCAAAGTATTTGAACGCGACCTAAAATCAACCCCACTCGAAACCATTATTGATGGTGTTGGCAAGCGGTTGGATAAAGCCGTGGAAGGTATTAAAGGGCAAGTAAAAGATATCCCACAAAAAACGAAAGAATTGATTGACGAAGAATAAAACCTAATTGACAAACCGCTCTCTTTCGGATTAAGATAACCGCACTATCAAAACACAAGCGGTTATCCGCCCCGACAGAATGCGGTTTTTTTTGTACCCAAAATTTAGGAAATGCCCTAAAACTATGGCGGGTCGAGAGAGCCTAATACAATACCCGAAAGGGAAATAAGCTCCGCCGATCTTGTGTTTGGTAGTTGAAGCCCGCCACCTACTAAGTGGCATTTACTAAAAAACACAAGGTACAAAAATATGTCAAATATCAATTCCTTTAGAAGTCTATCCATCGACACGATAGACGAAATCAACAAACTTACCGAACAAGCCAAATCACTTATCCAAATTGTTTTGAATGATGGAAACGACCTCTCGTGTGGATTTGCATCATCTCAACAAGTTATTACTGGTACGCTCTGGGCAGCTTTAGATCTCGTCTCTCAAATTGACCACCACATTTCTAATGCAAAATAATAGGAATTTTTATATGAACAAACTAATCGTATTAAATAATGAAACTTTAACAATAAGTAGTCGTGAGATTGCTGAATTGCTAGATTTTAAACTTGAAAAAATTTTATTAAAAACTGAACTATTTGAACACCTTCAAACAGGGAAATTATCTTTAAGCAGTGCTTCTCATTTGGCGTTTTGTTTGAATAAAGAGATACAAAACAACATAACTCATATTTATGACACAGCTCTCACATTATGTGCAAATGGGTACCTCTCAAAAAGTAGAGAGATGTCTACCTCAATCTGTTTATTAAAACAAATTACATCCTCTGCTGAAATATGGTTTTCTCATTACCCCACATTATCTCGAGCATTTAATGTTTTAGGAAAGATATTGTTTGAGGTTGATTGTGGATTAATAATGATGACCTCTCCCATACCAAGAAGAAAACAAAACAATATTAGCTATCAGCATAGTGTAGTTTTAAATTAAGGGAGAAGAAAAATGAAAATTCAAAAATTCTTTTATAACAATATTAGTGTCTCATTCAATGAACAACATTATTTGAATGCAACTGAAATAGCCAAACACTTTAACAAACAAGTTAGGGATTATCTAAAAACAACACAAACACAGGATTATCTAAGAGCACTTGCTCAAAATTTAAGCGTTAAGAATATTCTCTTAACGGAAAATGATCTTGTAATCGTCAAACAAGGCGGTATTGAACAAGGTACTTGGTTACATCCAAAATTAGCTGTCAATTTTGCCCGTTGGTTAAGTGCGGATTTTGCTGTTTGGTGTGATTTAAAAATAGATGCCTTAATGAAAGGAGAGGATACTCCTCAATCAGTAGATCCAATGCAAATGCTCAATGACCCACGAACCTTACGTGGATTACTAGACAATTATACTGAAAAAGTTCTGGTATTAGAGCATAAAGTCGAAGAAATGAAACCGACTGTGGCAGCTTTCGATCGCATAGCTACTAAAGCAGAAGGATCAATGTGTATTACTGATTCTGCTAAACACTTAGGTGTAAAACCAAAATTTCTGTTTGATTTCCTATCATCACAAAAGTGGATCTATAAACGACCAGGTAACTCTAATTGGATTGCTTATCAAGATAAACTACAACAACTATTACTTGAACATAAAATCCATGTAGCAATGCGTGATGACGGCACAGAAAAAGTTTGTGAGCGTGTATTAATAACAGCAAAAGGGCTGACAAAACTCGCAAAAATATTTGAATTACAGCAAGCAGCATAAGAAAACCAACCGCACTTTTGTGCGGTTTTTTATTATCTAAAAGAAAGGATTAAAAATGAAAGAATTTAACTTAGAAAAAGCGTTGGCTGGAGAGCCATTTCAATGCAAACGGACAAAGCATAAATTCTATTACTTGGGTGACGCTTCAAAGCTTGGTAGTGAGTTAATCTTTCCAATAGTGCTATATAACGCAACAACTGACGAAACCATAAATATAGCAATAGAACATTTTATTAATGAGAATTATGGAATGTACGAAGAACCACGACCGACAGTAACGCTTACTTTGCCTTGTCCGCTTAAAGAGTTAGAAGAAGGTCAGAAGTTTTGGCGTATCACAATGAATTCAGATCCATTAGGTATAGCTTGGGCGAAGGTAGATGTTGGTATGAGTGTTTTTGATAAGGAAAATGTTTATCATTTAGCACTATTAGATGCTGGTCTAGCATTTAAAAGCGAAGAAGACGCTCAAGCTTGGTTTGATGCTATGAAAAATGCACGGAGATAAGTCAAGAAGTATGATTTTAACAAATCGTTGTATTAAGCCGTCTAGTACGGCTTTTTTATTTTAGAGATCTTAATAATGGAAAAAGCACTGACTATAAAAGAGGTTGTAGAAAAATTAAATATAAGCGAGCCAACAGTTAGAGCGCATTTAAAAGAGTGGGGATTCTTCAAAATGAAAGGCTCGCGAATTTGGCGAGTTTATAAATCTGATCTTGATCGTAATAGGGAAAAAGAAAATAATATCAGCCGACTAGAAGTTAGGATCGGCGATAAGGAGAATAAATGTCGATCTATAAAAAACAAAATGGTATCTGGTGGGTTGATTTCAGAACGCCAAGCGGTCAAAGAGTTAGACACTCTACTCGAACGACTGATAAAAAATCAGCGCAAGAGTACCACGACAAACTTAAGCACGAATCATGGAAGGTCGAAAAGCTAGGTAAAAATCCCGAGAGGACAATAGAGGAAGCTTTTGTTAGGTATCTTGAAGTTTCTCAAGGACAAAAGGATCTCGATACAAAAATACGTCATGTTCAGTATTGGCGTACTGTTTTTGCTGGAAGAAAAATTAGCTCTTTAACAACTGACGATATCCTTAACAATTTACCTACGCATGTTACGCGATCAGGTAAAAAGTTAACACCTGCAACGCAGAATAGGTATCGAACATCAATCATGCGCGTCCTGTCTTTGGCAAGAGAAGCTGGCTGGATTGATTCACTACCCTTTGTCCCTAAAAACAAAGAGCCTAAGGTGAGGGTTCGTTGGATAACAAAAGAAGAAGCTGCACGATTAATTGAAAATTTAAGTGTTGAATGGATGAAGGAAGTCTGCCTGTTTGCGCTTGCAACGGGCGCAAGAATGACGGAAATTCTTTCTTTAACATGGGACAAGATTGATTTTAATCAAAGTATCGCAGTTATTACAAGCGACATAGCTAAATCTGGTAGAGCAAGATCATTACCGTTAAGCACCGAAGCTCTTCATTTATTAAGAAAAAAACGAATCAATAAAACATCTAATATTGTTTTCCATCGCGGAAATGGGAAAAGAATTAGTGAAATTGATCGTGATATTTTTAAACGTGCATTAGAGCGTGCTGAGATAAAAGATTTTCGCTTTCACGATCTAAGGCACACGTGGGCTAGCTGGCATGTTCAGAACGGCACGCCGCTGATGGTTCTTAAAGAACTTGGTGGATGGGAGTCTATCGAGATGGTAAAACGCTATGCTCATTTGAATGCAACCCATCTTTTACAGTACGCTAACGTGGGAACGTTTTGGGAACACTCACAAATCAACATCTCTGGCTTAGTTGCCGAGAATGAGATTCTGGATAATAACCCAGAAAAGAAAAAAGCCGTAAGTTACTGATTTGAAAGGCATAACTTACGACTAATACAACATTCTAGTGGCGGAGGAAGTGAGATTCGAACTCACGGAGGGCGTAAACCCTCGCCGGTTTTCAAGACCGGTGCCTTCAACCACTCGACCATTCCTCCGTAATTAATTTGTAGCAATATAATACAGTTAGTTTATTGAGTAAATCGAAAAATACATGAACCTTGTTTAAAAGCTGATATTTTACTCACTTTGATTTTTATTCAAACAAGACTTTACAAAATTGTTAATTTTTAACATTGACTTTTCATAGACTAACCAGTACTTTATCGCCATCCTGTTATTTTTTATTCCATTTGCAAAGGAGCTTTTACTATGGAATCTCGTATTGTACTTGATAGCAAAGAAACATCCTTACTTAATACACATAAAGTCCTGCGTAATACCTATTTTTTATTAGGTTTAACGCTCACTTTCTCTGCTATTGTTGCTTATATTTCAATGAGCTTAAATTTACCTCGTCCAGGTATTATTTTAATGCTTGCTGGTTTTTACGGTTTACTATTTTTAACCTACAAACTATCCAATAGTGGTTTAGGTATTCTTGCCACTTTTGCCTTTACTGGTTTTTTAGGCTATACACTGGGTCCAATTTTAAATGCCTATGTCAGCCATGGCGCCAGTGATATCGTTGTATTTGCTCTAGCAGGTACTGCAGCAGTATTCTTTGTTTGTTCAGCTTACGTGTTAACCACTAAAAAAGATATGTCATTCCTTTCTGGCACTATCTTTGCACTATTTATCGTGTTAATCTTGGGCATGATCGCGAGTTTCTTCTTCCAATCACCAATGCTCTATATTGCGATCAGTGGTTTGTTTGTTGTTTTCTCCACAATGGGGATTTTGTATGAAACGAGCAATATTATTCATGGTGGAGAGACAAACTATATTCGTGCAACCGTAAGTATCTTTGTTTCACTTTACAACTTATTTGTGAGCTTATTAAATATTTTCTCGATTTTATCGAACGATGATTAACGATTAATTTAATAGGTAAATTTAGCGCCCCATTCTTGGGGCGTTTTGCTATAATAAGCTCAATTAAAGTGCGGTCAATTTTTTACAAGAAATGATAGAAGTTAATAATATACAAATTGAAACTGATCCATATGGTTATTTATTAGATCTGAATCAATGGACAGAAGATGTTGCAATTGCTATTGCAAAATTAGAAAACATTCAATTAACAGAAGCTCACTGGGAAGTCATCTACTTTGTACGCCATTTTTATCAAGAATATAAAACTTCACCAGCAATCCGTATGTTAGTAAAAGCAATGGCACAAAAGCTAGGGGAAGAAAAAGGAAACAGTCGTTATTTACAACGACTTTTTCCTGAAGGACCTGCGAAGCAAGCTACTAAGCTTGCAGGATTACCTAAACCAGCAAAATGTTTATAAATCAAAATGTTAAAAATAAACAATTGATAATCATTTTTATTTACACTTATTTTATTTAAGCATACAATAGCTAGGCGACTTTATTAACCAACAATATAAGGAGAAAATATGCGTAAATTAGTCGTTATCCTCAGTGCTATTATGTGTGGAATATTCACATCACCAGCCTATGCAAAATTCAAAGTCATCACGACTTTTACAGTTATTCAAGATATTGCTCAGAATGTTGCTGGTGACGCTGCGATTGTCGAATCTATCACAAAACCTGGCGCGGAAATTCATGATTATGAACCCACACCAAAAGATATTGTAAAAGCACAATCCGCAGATTTAATTTTATGGAATGGATTAAATTTAGAGCGTTGGTTTGAACGTTTTTTCCAAAACATTGAACAAAAACCTGCTGTTATCGTCACTGAAGGCATTACCCCAATTTCAATCTATGAAGGTCCATACAAAGATGCGCCAAATCCACATGCTTGGATGTCGACTTCAAATGCACTGATTTATATCGAAAATATCAAAAATGCATTAGTAAAATATGATCCACAACATGCGGAAGTATATATAAAAAATGCAGAAAATTATGCGAATAAAATCAAGTTGTTAGATCAACCGTTACGCGAAAAACTAGCACAAATTCCTCAGCAGCAACGTTGGTTAGTCACCAGTGAAGGCGCTTTCAGTTACTTAGCACAAGATTATGGTTTCCGCGAAGCATACTTATGGCCAATCAATGCTGAAGAGCAAGGCACACCACAGCAAGTCCGCCATGTTATTGAAACTGTAAGAAAAAATAATATTCCTGTTGTATTTAGTGAAAGTACAATTTCTGATAAGCCCGCGAAACAAGTAGCAAAAGAAACTGGCGCAAAATATGGCGGCGTATTATATGTCGACTCACTATCTACAGCCAAAGGGCCTGTGCCAACTTATATTGATTTATTAAATACTACAGTTTCAACTATTGTTAAAGGATTTGAAAAATAATGCCCTCTCCTACCCTTGCATCAATTTCAGTAAATGATGTCACTGTTCGCTATAATAACGGACATACTGCAATTTACGACATGACATTTCATTTAGTCGGCGGAACAACTTGCGCTTTGGTAGGAGTTAATGGTAGTGGCAAATCCACACTGTTCAAAAGCTTGATGGGATTGGTAAAGCCACAACAAGGCGAAATTAAGCTATGTGGTTTACCAATTTCATCTGCTCTCAAACAAAATCTAGTTTCTTATGTACCACAATCAGAAGATGTTGATTGGCAATTTCCTGTTTCTGTTTACGACGTGATCATGATGGGACGCTATGGCTATATGAACTTTCTACGAATTCCAACAGAAATAGATAAACAAAAAGTCAAACAAGCCATGCAAAGAGTCAATATTGAACATCTTGCACATCGCCAAATTGGTGAACTGTCTGGTGGGCAAAAAAAACGTGTTTTTTTAGCACGAGCACTCGCACAACAAAGTAAAATTATTCTATTAGATGAACCATTTACTGGTGTTGATGTTAAAACTGAAAATGCCATTATGGATCTATTGGATCAATTACGCAATGAAGGACATCTTATCCTGATTTCAACGCATAACTTAGGAACAATTCCTGATTTTTGCGACCAAGTTGTCATGATCAACCGTACCGTACTAGCAACAGGAAAAACAGAAACTACTTTTACACAGAAAAACCTTGAACTGGTTTTTGGTGGTGTATTAAGACATATTAAATTGCTCGGCAAAGATATTCATGATGATGAAGATAGCCGCTCTGTTACTGTATTGAGTGATGATGAGTTGCCAGCAGTATTCTATGGTGAGACTAAAAACGACCCACCAGCGCCTATTACTAAAAATCCAGAACAAAAAGGCGATAAATAATGTGGGACTTGTTGCTCGAACCTTTTCAATATAACTACATGACGAAAGCCATTATCCTGTCTGCTGCTGTAGGTGGTGTTTGTGCATTTTTATCTTCTTACTTAATGTTAAAAGGTTGGTCTTTGATTGGCGATGCACTTTCTCATTCTGTTGTCCCTGGAGTGGCAATTGCTTATGCACTTTCTTTACCCTACGCGTTAGGGGCATTTTTTTCTGGAATACTGGCTGCCCTGTCCATTCTCTGGATCAAGTCTATTACTAAATTACGTGAAGATGCTGTTATTGGTTTTATTTTTACAACATTCTTTGCATTAGGGCTATTGATTATCTCTTTGAATCCAACTTCGATTAATGTGCAAGATATCATTTTAGGTAATATTCTAGGTATTGCAGACGAAGATGTCACTCAAGTCACTATTATTATTGGTATTACATTAAGTTTACTCCTCATTTTTTGGAAAGATCTTTTATTGGTTTTCTTTGATGAAACCCATGCGACTTCGGTTGGCTTATCACCACTACGCTACAAAGTGCTTTTCTTTACCTTGCTAAGTGCTTGTGTCGTTGCTGCGCTCCAAACTGTTGGCGCAGTTTTAGTCATTGCAATGGTCATTACACCAGGGGCAACAGCTTATTTATTAACAGATCGATTCCGTACACTTGCTATCACTGCAACAAGTTTAGGTGTTAGTACTAGTGCTTTAGGCGTTTACATTAGCTATTTCTTAGATGGCGCAACAGGCGGACTTATTGTTTGTTTACAAACAGTCATTTTTTTACTCGCTTTCTTCTTTTCTCCTAAATATGGCGTGTTTCGACGTAAAAGTACGGTCAAAAATATTGTAGAAATGGAGACGAAAAATGGCTGATCTGATTCAATGGTTCATAGAACCATTCACTTACCCCTTTATGCAAAATGCATTGCTAACTGCACTCATTGTCGCCATTATTTGTGCAGCGCTTTCTTGTTATCTCGTTCTAAAAGGTTGGTCTTTGATGGGCGATGCCATTTCACATGCTGTATTACCCGGTATTGTTATTGCTTTTATGCTAGGACTACCACTTTCTATTGGTGCATTTGGAGCAGGTATTTTTTGTGCACTCAGTGTAGGATATTTAAAAGAAAATAGCCGAATCAAAGAAGATACTGTAATGGGTATTGTGTTCTCAGGCATGTTTGCTTTTGGTATTGTATTATTTACTAAAGTGGAAACAGAACAGCATTTATCCCATATTCTATTTGGCAATTTACTCGGTGTAAGTAATACAGAATTGCTACATACATTTCTCATCTCTGTCATCATTTTCATGACATTAATGTTAAAACGTCGTGATTTCTTACTTTATTGCTTTGATCCAAGCCACACTCGCGTGGCTGGATTATCGCCCAAACTTTTACATTATAGTTTGCTCATTTTATTAGCGCTTACTATCATTACTGCAATGCAAGTCGTGGGGGTTATTCTTGTTGTTGCGATGTTAATTTCGCCCGGTATCACTGCTTTTATTTTGAGTAAGCGTTTTGATTACATGCTAGCTATTGCAATTTGCATGTCAGTAGTAACAAGTATATTAGGTACAATCATGAGTTATCATATTGATGCAGCAACTGGACCTTGTATTATTTTATTACAGGCAGTTTGCTTTATGCTTGCCTTGATTTATCAAAAATTTAAACTACATCCCCTGACCTAAATTAATATCGTAATGAAAAATCTTGAAACTCATCGTCTGCCATATAATCTTGCTCAGACACATATTCTACTCGTGCAGTTCGAGGACCTTGCTTTAGCCAATGATATAGCTGTTGAAGTTGTGGTTGTGACCCGAATGCTACGACCTCAACACTTCCATCTTTACGATTGCGAACATAGCCTTTAATACCAATTTTAGTTGCTTCCTGCCAAGTAAAATAACGAAAACCAACGCCTTGTACGACGCCATGCACAAAAAATTGCTTTTTCAACATTTTTACCTCCTGATAGGACCTGTTGTTAAAAGTTTTAACAACATCACATTTTTTTCAACAAAAATAGACTTTGCTATTTTAATTTGTGCAAATATCGAATAGCATACACTCTAACACTTTAGTTAATAAAGTGTTTCAATTTTAAAAATTCTTTTCCTTACCAAGATAGGAGCAAATATGAAATTTCGTTTCGCTGCATTAGCAACCGCAGCTCTATTAACTAGCACAGCGAGCTTTGCAGGTGTCGTGACAAGTTCATCAAATATTGATTTCCTTGCTGTTGATGGACAAAAACCAGGTAAATCACTGCTAAAAGAAACACGCTCTTTTAATATCAGTGATACGCAGACTCACCAAGTCGTTGTTCGTGTTTCTGAAATTATTCGTTCTGGTTCTGACCGCACATTATTTGAATCTGATCCTATCGTTGTTACGTTCCAAGGTACAGCTGATGATATCATTATTTCAGCCCCTCGTTTAGAAACAGAAAGAGAGGCGAATACTTTTAAAAAATCGCCTAAAATTACTGTAAAAACAGTTTCTGGTTTAGAAGTTGCCACTAAACAAGAATATCTCAAGCAAGAAGGTTTCTTGCCAGGTGTTAACTTAGTTGAAAACTTATCTGAATATAACTCATCAGGTGCTCCAGCAGCAGTTGCTTCTTTAGCTAGTACAACTATGCCTGCAGCAATTCCTGGATTTGGAAAAGCACAAAAAGGTAAGATAACAGTACAAGGTGAAAATGTTGCAGAACAAATGTTGCAATATTGGTATCAACAAGCTGATAAAGAAACACAAAAACGTTTCTTAAATTGGGCAAAAAACCAAAAATAATCAATAACTGTTTTAAAAAGTGAGCTTGTCAGCTCACTTTTTCTTTATTTAATCTAGGAGGCGTCATGCAAAGCACTTATCGTACCCTATCCGCGCATAAACACATCGCCCTTGTCGCACATGATCACTGCAAACAGGATCTGATAAATTGGTGTAAAACTCACCGCACTTTACTATCGCAACACACCTTATATGCTACGGGTACCACTGGAAATTTGATCCATAATGAAACAAACTTACAGATTGAAAGCTTACTCAGTGGCCCTATGGGAGGAGACCAACAATTAGGTGGGTTAATTGCAGAAAAGAAAATTGATTTACTGATTTTCTTTTGGGATCCAATGAATGCGGTACCCCATGATCCTGATGTTAAAGCACTGATGCGCATTGCAACTGTTTGGAATATTCCTGTTGCAATGAATATGGCGACTGCCGATTTCCTAGTCACCTCACCATGTTTTAATCAAGTTACTGAAGTGCGAATTCCAGACTACGATGGCTATTTAAAAGCACGCTTAAAATAAACGCCCCTCTACTCACCACAAGAGGGTAGAAAATTAGTTTAACTTAACTTGTAGAAAAGTAGCTGTAGTCAACTTCTACAATTGCTATCTTTACTGCCCTCAAAAATACAATCATTCCAACAAATACATGCTTTTGGACCTATGTCTTTTCGACTAAATATCCTCAAATAACTCAAAAAACCGTTGCTTATACACGATAGGAGTTTATTATTACATCGATTGAGCCTCGCCAGTTCTATTTCTTAGGCTTGTGTTATCTTGTATTGCATCAAGTTAATACTTCAGTTTTATCTATAATATGCTTTACTCTTAACCATCCAATAATTACAATGTGAAACGAGTAGGATTACCTGCTACATCATTATTGTTATTATCTTTTTACATGGAACATTATTATGAAATCTAAGCTATTCATTTTGAAAACCTTATCACTTGTCTCTGTTTTAGCCACCGCCCAAACTGGTGAGTTTAATTTTTATGGCAAAGCAGGAATTGATTTAACTTCTCGTTTTGAAACAATGAGAGTGCGGCTAGAAAATATAGACTTTCCGACTTCTGCAAGTACTAAGAAAAATACATTTTCGCCAAGTATTTTTTTAGAAACAACTTATAATGTTTTGCCACAACTTGAAGTTGGTTTGGGTACAGGTTATATAAAACGTAAAGGTTTTGACCATTCTGCTTCTATTAATGAGCCTGGTGGCATAATTGAGAGAGAAACATATAAAATAAATCGTTACTCTTCTATTCCGCTGTATTTGACCCTTAAGCACAGCTTTGCTATTAATGATAATGCAAAAATTTACTATAAAAGCGATTTTGGGTATTCATTTAACAAAATACGTAATACGTCATATGCTATCCGTTCTTATAAAGGAAAAGATATAGTACAACCAGAATTTAAAGCACCTATTCATATGAAGGCTAAAAATGGTCTTTATTTAGGCTTAGCTATTGGAATTGAATATCAATCTTTCTTAGCTGAACTCGGATATTACCATACAAACTCAGCAATTACTTACCAATCTGATTATCGTCCACAGCATACTAAACATGTCCATAATTCATACAAAAATGACGCATTACGTCTATCTTTTGGTATTAAATTTTAAACGACATTTATATAAGCCAAAGCCGTCTATAGACGGCTTTTTTATGTTTTAAACTGAATAACAGAAAATCATTAATGACATTATCAGAGCAAATAACAAAACAAACAGAGCAAATTTTATTCCTCTGATAAGCATAATCATGCTGCTCACTATCCACTTTTTTAAACGCCGTTTCCCTCTCAATTTAGAGTAACATAGAGATGTCACTCTCAAAGTGCGGTCTGTTTTTGTAAAATTTAACTAAATCATTATAATGTAGCTTGATAGTAGCCTATCCGTATAATGCTATCTTTTAGTGTTTATTTCAATTTACGTTTGGAGGGTAAATCACAATGGCATTAATTTTAAATATTCTTAACTTTGTACTCGGTGGCTTTGTCACAACATTAGGTTGGTTACTCGCTACCGCGGTCAGCGCAATTCTTATTATTACATTGCCTTATACAAGAAGCTGTTGGGAAATCAGTAAAATGTCATTAATGCCTTTTGGCAATGATATTATTCATGTGAAATATCTTGAGCCAACCAGCGCAATTGGTAACTCTTTAGGCACTGTGCTAAACATCTTCTGGTTTATCTTTTTTGGTTGGTGGCTTTGTTTGTGTCATATTTTTTCTGGCATTGCACAATGCTTAACTATTATCGGTATCCCTGTCGGACTTGCTAACTTTAAATTAGCCAGTATTGCTTTGTTGCCTGTTGGACAACGCGTGGTCTCCAAAGAAGTTGCTGAAATTGCAAGACAACAAGCAGCACAGCAACATTACAATAACCATTACAAATAAGCGAAAGGACTTGAATGAACAACTGGCTGAATGCAAAAGTAATTGCCACAATCCCTATTTTTATTGCGGTTAATATCGCAGCCTTTGCTATTTGGTTATTTAATATTTCACAACAAAGCATGCCATTGATCTTAGGGATTATCGCAGGTGGTTTAGTTGATCTTGATAACCGCTTAACTGGTCGGCTTAAAAATGTATTTTATACACTTATTGCTTTCTCTATTTCTTCACTCGTTGTTCAAATCAGTATTGGTAATGGCTTTCAATTTACGTTGCTAATGACAGCCATTACTTTTCTTTTCACTATGGTTGGAGCAATTGGTCAACGCTATAGTACAATTGCATTTGGCACACTTGTTATCGCCTTGTACACCACCTTATCTTACACGCCTGATACGATTTGGTTCATCAATCCAATCATGATTTTATGTGGTACTCTGCTCTATAGCATAACCACATTAATTGTTCATCTGTTTTTTCCTAATCGTCCAGTACAAGAAAGTATGGCAAAATCCTTTCTTGCTTTAGGCGAATATTTAGATGCCAAAGCGCTATTTTTCGATCCTGATGATATAGAGCAATTAGGTAATAAAGAAGTCAACTTAGCCATGAAGGATAGTACATTAGTTGAAGCATTTAATTCAGCACGTACCGCTCTGTTTTATCGTATCCGTGGTCAACACCGCCATAGTCGAACCACAAAAATGATTCGCTATTATTTTGCTGCACAAGATATTCATGAACGCGCTAATTCCAGTTTGTTCAATTATCAAGCTATTGCAGAACAACTGAAAAATACCGATCTTATCTTTCGTATCCAACGCTTGTTTGAATTGCAAGCGCAAGCTTGCCGTGAAATTGGTTTAAGTTTGCAACAAAACAAAGAATATAACTATAACAATAAAGTTGAGAAAGCGATTTTAGGACTCAATCAATCTTTCGAATTTTATGCACAAACCCATCTTGAAAATGAACAAATTTTACTCAACCTTAAAACATTGATCGAAAGTTTACAAGCCGTAGAATGGCAATTAAGTCATTTAGATCAAGAATCTAACCAAAATGAACGTTCTGCGACAGCACAAATTCATACAGAACAGATACGTGGACTCAGTAATATTCTCTATACAATTAAAAGTCACTGCCACTTTAATTCACAATTATTCCGTCACGCTGTACGATTATCTATCGTCGTATTCACCTCTTGCGCTATAGTAGAATTCTTCCAACTCGATCGAGGTTACTGGATCTTATTAACTTCAGTTTTTGTTTGCCAACCAAATTACTCTGCGACGAAAATGCGTTTAAGACAACGTATCATTGGTACAATTTTAGGTGTCATCATTGGCTCATTATTACCTTATATTAATCCGACTCTGGAATTACAGTTGGGATTAATCGTCACAACCAGTACTTTATTTTTCTTCTTTAGAAGTAATAATTACAGTTTTTCAACATTCTTTATCACGTTACAAGTCTTAATCAGTTTTGATGTCATGGGGTTTGATATTCATGAAGCAATGTATTCTCGTGTCCTAGACACTTTCATTGGTGCGGCGATTGCTTGGTTTGCTGTGTCTTACTTATGGCCTGATTGGAAATATCTTCAACTGGACAAAGTCAGCCGCCAAGCGATTAAAAGTGATGCCAAATATCTACTTTATATCATTAGCCAGTTACAATTTGGTAAAGGGGATAATTTGAAATATCGCATTGTGCGCCGTCACGCCCATGAGAATGCAACAGCGTTAAGTACAACAATATCAAATATGAATAATGAGCCGAAAAAATATCAAGCACATTTACGAAAAGGATTTGAGCTACTCAAAATAAATTATTCACTGTTAAGTTATATTTCTGCATTAGGTGCATACCGTAGTAATATGAAACAATTACAACAAAATACAGCATTTCTCTCCGGTTTTTATCCGATCGCAAAAAAAATTATCTATGTATTAGAACATATTGAAAAGCTCAGACCTGAGGTGTTCACTAAGCTACAAGAAAGAATTAAACAGGATTTAAAACAAGCTAACGCGCAACAATGTGAACATTTATTACAACCGCAATTTAGTGTGCCAATTCAACAACTTAATATGATTAGTCAAATATTGCCGTCACTTTATAGCACTTTCCAGCAAATGAAATTAGACATCAAGCAAGATTAAAATTGCTGCATCGCCACCCCATTCTTTCGGTGCCTGATGTAAAGCTCGAATTTTAGGATGTTGCACTAACCAACGTGGAATTTGACGCTTCAGCACATAAGAACCATAACCTGTCATGACACTTGCACAATAAATATGTTCGTTTTCACAAGCTTGAATCAAACTAGCCAATTCCAATTTAGCTTGTTCGCGAGTTAACCCGTGTAAATCGAGAAATAATTCAGGCGAGAAATCACCTCGCCGCAATTGTTTTAACAAATGGGAATCTTCCCCTTCTCGCAAATATTTCACCGCACATTCTTCATTCAACAGAGGTTCATATTCATCAGAAAAATAAAATAACGTATCTTCTTGTTCACGAATTTGTTTTAACGGTGATTTCTTTATTTTTTTATTCTGACGAGGTGCAACAAAAGTATCTTGTTTTAAGGCTTTCACACCTTGAGTTACTGTACGAAATAACTCAATATCTTCTGGTTCTAGCATACTCACTTTAGCCTAATTGTTAACATTTTATTATGATAACACATTATTATTTGCGTCGATTTCCAAAATTTAATTGAATATGGTATAACTACGCCACTTTTCTCTTTTAGTAACAGGCATACTATGGCATATAACCAAGATCTTATTGAAACCATTATCTCTGATCAGGTACATCATGAATTACATTCTATCCAAGATTTCTTACGCTGGACTTACAGCACATTTAATCGCGCAGATATTTATTATGGTCATGGTTATGACAATGCTTGGGATGAAGCATTACAGCTTGTTTTAACTACACTTGACTTACCTATTGATTTTCCTGCTGAGCTATATGGAGCTAATTTAACTCGTACGGAGAAAGAAGTCCTCTTGCGCCTCGTCATTCAACGCATTGAAAAGCGCATTCCTGTTGCTTATCTTACTAAGCAAGCATGGTTTTGCGGTTTAAACTTCTATATTGATGAACGTGTTATCATACCGCGTTCGCCAATTAGTGCACTCATCCAAACTGGCTTCGCCAATTTATTAACAACAGAGCCAAAACGTATTCTAGACATGTGTACTGGTAGTGGCTGCATAGCCATAGCTTGTGCAGAACAATTTCCACAAGCGGAAGTGGACGCGGTTGATCTTTCTGCTGATGCATTAAGTGTTGCTGAAATCAATATTGAGCGTCATAACATGCTACATCGTGTATATCCAATACAATCAGACTTATTTAATGATTTACCCAAAGATCAATATGATCTGATTGTGACGAACCCACCTTATGTTGACATGGAAGACTTGGCTGATATGCCAAAAGAATTTCAGCATGAACCAGAAATGGCATTAGGCTCGGGTATTGATGGACTAGATATCACTAAACGTATTCTCGCCGCAGCACTAGATTATTTAGCAGATAATGGTGTATTAGTTTGCGAAGTGGGTAACAGTATGGTGCATCTTATGGAGCAATATCCACAAATTGCATTTAACTGGGTTGAACTAAAAAACGGTGGAGTAGGTATTTTTGCTATAACTAAAGCCGAGCTTATTAAGCATCATACTTTATTTCAATAAGCATTAACAAAAGTGCGGTCTGTTTTTACAAAATTTTAAGAACAAATATTTAGGCAAAAAGACCGATTATTAAATCGGTCTTTTCGTTTTACTGTAAAAAGATTAGAAGAATACGCGTAAACCAACGCCGTATTTATTATCTCTCTCTTTAGTGACTGGGTACATATTATCACGTGAACGCACATTGGCATATTCAACGTAAGTCACCACATTTTTGTGGAATTGGTAATCAACACCAGCTAAATAAACCTGTTCTGTGATTTTATTATTACTAGCATCAATATCTTGATTACGTTGCCATTGCAAATACACTTTTGATGGCTCCATTACTTGATATTTTGCACCGACTAAAATATGCTTCGATTTAGAATTAAAAGTATCTAGAAACTCTAAGCGTGTCTGACCATATTCCGCTGCAAGCGCTGCTGGTCCGTAGGATACTTCAGTCGCAACACGCCACATGCTGCGTTTATTTGAAGTTGCAGTTGGGCGATATGCGTAGCCATTATCCTGAGTATCTACTGAATAACCAGCATTTAAATTAAATACTAAATCTTGCATTAACTCACGATTATAAAATACCGCAACACCATAGCCATATTTATAATCACTTCGTGGTTCTAATTGTGTTTTCTTCCTCGCATTACCAAATAAGTAATCTGCACCAAAGCTAAAACCATGCCATTCTGCGGAACGGAATTTTACTGATTTACCCGCATCTTCAGGTAAGTTATTATTACCACCAAAAGTGTAAGCATAATCACCTAATTGAACATCATCACCATTTGTTGTCTGTTTACCAAAAGTTAATGTACCAATTGGTTCATAAGTAAATCCTGCATAGAGTTTATCAACAGTAGGATTACCAATTGAATCACTAGTACTCTCTACACCTTGACCAAAACGAATTTCTAATCCACCTAACGCAGATAAACCATTTCCTAAATTATGACTCGCTTTAACTTCTAAACGTGAATCATCATTACGTAGATCACCACGCTGATTATCACCAAATTTACCTAAAACAAGACGTACTGAGCCACCAACTTCCACTTTAGTACCATCTTGTTCGTAAACAGTCGCTGCACTAACTGAAGTCGCTGTCACAGCTGTGATTGCTAGTGTAATTAATGTTTTTTTCATACAGCCTATTCCTTTTCAGAATCTTTATTAACTAAGTTAACTCTTAATTAATAATTAAAGAGTTGTCCAAATCAGCTTCATATGAAGTCGATTTTAATTATACTGGCAAAGAAATAAGCAGATGTCAAATAAAAAAGCTGATGAAAACTCATCAGCTTTATCTCTATATGAAGCTAAATATTAGAAAAACACACGTAAACCAACACCAATTTTCTTATCTTTTACTGTTGGATCTAGATGATCTTGCGGCTTAAATTTAAATGTACCTCCTTCTAAATAAGTCAATACATTTTTGTTTAACTGGTAATCAATACCAGCAATATAACCACGTAATCTCACTGTTCTGTCATAGGTTGTAACCGCTTTACCCCAAATAAAATCAGTATAAATCTTTGATTGTGGGATAAATTGGTACTTTAATCCTAACTCAATTTCACTAATTCGTTTGAACACATCATCCATCTGATTATTAGCTGGGTGCTTTTGATCACGCCAAGTCATTGTTGCAACATCACCGCTTTTTGCTCTTGAATAATCTAACGCAATAGCAAACTCTTTGTAAGATAATTCACCACCAACAGTCCATACTTTTTCATTAACGTCAAGCATTGCATCGCCAACTTTTTTACTACTATATCCAACAGCAAATCCCAATCCAAATTCACCTATGGTTCTATTGTAAAGTGCTCCTAATACATAACCGTAGTTATTAATATTTTTCTCACCATTTGCTTCTTGTTTAGCTGGAGATTCATCAAATACATAGTCTGCGCCAAAACTAAAACCATTAAAATCAGCTGATTTGAAATGAATAACTTTATCACCTTCTGTAATCAATTGATTCACACTACCTAAATTATAAGTATAATCAGACAATTCAATTTCATCACCAATAGTTAACTGTTTACCAAAAGTTAATGTACCCACTTTTTCATAGTTAAACCCTGCAAATAAGCGCGCCACTTTCATTTTATCGCCAATACCTACATCACTAAAACGAAGTTGAGCTTGAGCTAATGCAGTTAAACCATGCTCTAAGTTATGAGTGACATCAAAAGTAACACGTGAACCACTATCTTTTAAATCTGTACGCTTATTTGTTTCTTTTTGTAAAAGTAAACGAACAGATCCACTTAAATCAACTTTTGTGCCATCTTGATTAAATATAGTTGCTGCATTTGCTGAAGCAGTAGCTAATGCTGACACGACTAATGCAATAATTGTTTTTTTCATATAAAACTCCCTTTTAGAATTATCAGTTATTCAAATATCAGAGCAAAGAATCACGGCAAATAGTTACAACCTTAAAATATTGTAACAGTTATCTTTACATATCATTACAAAACAAAATTCATTGAATAAAAAGCCAGTGAATGTCACTGGCTTTTATGATATAACTTCAAATAATTAGAAGAATACGCGTAAACCTACACCAACTTTATTATCTTTTTCTGTCACACCATCTTCTTTATATCTGAATGTACCAGCTTCTAAATATGTGACAACTTGTTTGTGTAATTTATAATCTACACCAGCAATATAACCACGTAATTTAACATTGCTAGTTTCATCTTTTGCTTTACCCCAAATAACATCAGCGTAAACTTTAGATGCTTCAACGATTTGATATTTTAAACCTAATTCAAATTCACGTACTTTATTGTACATTACGCCATCACGCCATTTCACTTGTTCTGCTTTATTAGAGCTTTTCACTTGTGAATAATCTAAAGCTACAGCAAAAGGTCCATAAGAGAATTCAGTACCTGCAGTCACTGCTTTATTACTTACATTTTCTGCTACTTTTTGTTGGCTATAACCAGCTTCAACGGCAAAGCCAAATTCACCCATTTTTCTGTTATATAATGCACCTAATACATACGCATTTTTATTAACATTTTTCTTATTATTAGCTGTATCATATTTAGCTGGATCTTGTGCAAATACATAGTCTGCACCGAAGCTAAAGCCATTGAAATCTGCAGATTTAAAGTGAATTACTTTATCACCAGCACTAACTAACTTATTCACACCACCTAAGTTATAAGTGTAGTCTGATAAACCGATGTCATCACCGATGGTTAATTGTTTACCAAATGTTAATGTACCAACACCTTCATAGCCAAAACCTGCATAAAGACGTTTAACATGGATGCTATCACCAAAGTTTTTATCGCTGAAACGTAATTCAGTATAAGCTAATGCACTTAAACCTGAACCTAAGTCGTGGCTTGCTTTGAAAGAAACACGTGAACCTTTATCTTTTAAATCGGTACGATTATCAGTTTCTTTTTGTAAAAGTAAACGAACAGAACCACCTACTTCTACTTTGGTTCCATCTTGGTTATAAACTACTGCTGCGTTTGCTGAAGTTGCAGCTAAAGCCGCTACTGCTAATGCTACGATTGTCTTTTTCATAAAATCACTACCTTGTTGTTGGAGTTTTATAACTTAATTAAGTAACGAGTCACTTAATCAACCTAAAATCGACGTTGAAACTATTGCTAGTTTCGTAATTTTTGCAAATGCAAGATAACAAAGCTCCTATATATTGTCAAAATAATGTTCAATTCTGATATTTTTATTTTTTCATTACAAAACAACAAGTTAATTAAAATCTAAATAAATAAATTCAAATTAAAAATGTTAGGAAGATCACAAATATAAAGATTTCTTAATAAAAATGAACTTTCTTCAAACAAGTTAACACATTGATTTTAAATAAAAATAAAGCAATAACACGGTAAATCAATGGATGTTCAATAGAAAAAATAGTCAATTTTCAAAAGTTCATTTCAATTTTGTGATCCATGTCACAATTTTACTAATTGATGTCTAAAGAATCACCTAATTTTTAGCTCTTTTAATTAATAAATAAAATAAATCTTCTCTTTAAAAAACAAGGAGAAACAAACAAAATATTATAATAATCACGCTAAAAATAACTTCTTATTATAAAAGAAATATCACACTATCCATCAGTTTTTCTAAAGTTCGATTCTTATGCGTCTATTATTTCGACTAACCCAAATTTTTTATTGTTCTCAAAACAATAAATAGCGATAATATGCCTCTTAAATTCAGGGCGCTTATCATTTTACCAGCCCAATAAAATAGAATTATGACTGAATATATCCTACTCATTATTAGTACAGCATTAATTAACAACTTCGTCCTCGTTAAGTTTCTAGGGCTCTGTCCTTTTATGGGCGTTTCAAAAAAAATTGAAACTGCTATTGGTATGAGTTTGGCAACTATGTTTGTGCTAACTGTTGCTTCTATTTCAGCCTATTTAATCGATACCTATATCCTTTACCCATTAAGTGCGACTTTTCTACGCACTCTTGTTTTTATCTTAGTTATTGCAGTTGTGGTACAATTTACTGAAATGGTCATCAACAAAACCAGCCCAACTCTTTATCGTTTATTAGGTATCTTTCTTCCTTTAATTACCACTAATTGCGCTGTACTTGGTGTCGCACTATTAAATATTAACTTAGCACATAACTTAACGCAGTCAGTAATTTATGGGTTTGGTGCCTCACTTGGCTTTGGTCTAGTCTTAATTTTATTTGCTGCATTGCGTGAGCGGCTAGCTGCTGCAGATGTTCCATCAATATTTAAAGGTGCTTCAATTGCATTAATTACCGCAGGTTTAATGTCGTTAGCTTTTATGGGCTTTACTGGATTAGTGAGACTATAATGACTTCAACAGTAT
This sequence comes from Pasteurella oralis, assembly GCF_042681465.1. Classification (NCBI taxonomy): domain Bacteria; kingdom Pseudomonadati; phylum Pseudomonadota; class Gammaproteobacteria; order Pasteurellales; family Pasteurellaceae; genus Pasteurella; species Pasteurella oralis. The sequence continues at coordinate 109,915 of NZ_JBHUFP010000009.1, read as the reverse complement.
ATTTAATCCTGATTACTATTGCTGTGCTTGCACTTATTTTCGGTGCAATCTTAGGTTTTGCTTCAGTAAAGCTTAAAGTCGAAGCTGATCCCATTGTAGAAAAAATCGATGCCTTATTACCTCAAAGTCAATGTGGGCAATGCGGTTATCCTGGTTGTAAGCCCTATGCTGAAGCCATTGCAAATGGTGATGATATCACTAAATGTATTCCTGGTGGTCAAACTGTGATTATTAACATTGCGGAATTAATGGGTGTTGACCCACCATCAATAGATATTGATGGAGATCCCGTACCGATGGTTGCCTTTATTGATGAAGAAATGTGCATAGGTTGTACTAAATGCATACAAGCCTGCCCCGTTGATGCGATTATTGGCACCAATAAAGCCATGCATACTATTATTCCTGATCTCTGCACCGGTTGTGAGCTTTGTGTACCACCTTGCCCAACAGATTGTATTTCAATGATCAAAGTTGAAAAAAATATTGATAATTGGAATTGGAAATTCGATCCCAAACTCGTTATTCCTATCGTTGATACCACAACAACACAAAAGAAAATGATCAAAGGGGAATAATATGGATATTTTAGCACGTTTTAATTCTGGTAAGTTGTGGGATTTCAAAGGTGGTATTCACCCACCGGAGCGTAAATCACAATCAAACCATAAACCTATTCGCTCTGCAAAACTCGTCGACAAACTGTATATTCCCATTAAACAACATGCAGGTTTTGAAGGGAACTTACTAGTAAATGTGGGAGATTATGTTTTTAAAGGGCAACCTCTCACTCAAGGTGATGGTTTACGAACACTCCCTGTTCATGCTTCAACCTCTGGTTTTATCACAGCCATTGCACCCCATGTTGCGCCACATCCTTCTGGTTTAACAGAACTTTGTGTACATCTTGAAGCCGATGGTCAAGATCAATGGCGCCAACGACAACCTATTGACGATTTCTTGGCTCAAACCCCAGAGCAACTGATTGAAAAAATTTACCAAGCAGGTATAGCTGGGTTAGGCGGTGCAGTATTTCCTACTGCAGCCAAAATTCATTCTGCTGAAAAACAAATCAAACTATTAATTATTAATGGTGCAGAATGTGAGCCTTATATCACTTGTGATGATAGGCTGATGCGTGATTACCCAGAGGAAATCATCGAAGGCACTCGTATTCTACGTTACATTTTACGTCCTGAGAAAGTAGTTATTGCTATTGAAGATAACAAGCCAGAGGCAGCTAAAGCATTACGCCAAGCATTACAGGGCGCTAATGATATTGAAATCCGTGTGATCCCAACTAAATACCCTTCTGGTGCAGCAAAACAACTTATTCAAGTCTTGACGGGGATGGAAGTACCTAGTGGTCAACGTTCTTCAAGTATTGGTGTACTTATGCAAAATGTCGGGACTGCTTTTGCAATCAAACGTGCAGTAATGGATGATGAACCCTTAATTGAACGTGTTGTCACTTTAACAGGTGATAAAGTACGCAAGAAAGGGAACTATTGGGTGCGTTTAGGCACACCTATTTACCAATTATTACAACAAGTCGATTATCAATATGATGCCCGTTTTCCTGTTTTTATGGGAGGACCGATGATGGGCTTTATTCTACCCGATTTAAATGCGCCAGTGACTAAAATGACTAACTGTTTGTTAGCTCCAGATCACTTTGAATATGCTCCACCAGCACCAGAACAATCCTGTATCCGTTGTTCAGCTTGTTCAGACGCTTGCCCAGTTAACTTAATGCCACAGCAACTTTATTGGTTTGCGCGCAGTGAAGATCACGAAAAATCAGAACAATATGCTTTAAAAGATTGTATAGAATGTGGATTATGTGCTTATGTTTGCCCAAGTCATATCCCACTTATTCAATACTTCCGTCAAGAAAAAGCTAAAATTTGGGAAATTAAACAAAAAGCTAAACAGGCGGAAGACGCTAAAATTCGTTTTGAAGCACGACAAGCTCGTTTAGAACGTGAAGAGCAAGAACGTAAAGCTCGTTCACAAAAAGCGATGGAAGCACGTCGTCAAGAAATGAAATCAGAAAACGGAGTTGATCCTGTACTGGCAGCACTTGAGCGTTTGAAAGCGAAAAAGACAGAAAGTAGTGATACAACAAAAGCCGAAGTAAAAACAATTATTAGTGAAAAAGGTGAATTATTACCAGACAATAGCGATATTATGGCACAACGCAAAGCGCGTCGTTTGGCTCGTCAACAAGACATGAAATCACAAGATAATAATAGTGCACAAGAAAACCAAACTTCTGAAAATTCAACCGCACTTGAATTAACGATTGATCCCCAAAAAGCTGCTGTGGCTGCCGCTGTTGCCAGAGCAAAAGCGAAAAAAGCCGCA